>JBCBTA010000071.1:0-10336 GCA_039818905.1 Planctomycetota bacterium | reverse complement strand
TATCCACCTTGTAAATGTCGTGCCAGCGCGGATCACGGTTGTTCAGGCCGATCAGGATGTCGCCGGGAAAGCGATGGCTGACGTCCTGGATCCGCGCGGTCGGACGCAGCGTGCGGCCGGTATTCGGATCGATCCGTGGCTCACCGGTGGCGGGATCGGGAATGGAATCGAAGGGTGTGAGATTGCGCGTCTCGCCGGACTCGATGTTTGTCGAGTAGACCTTCCAGTCCTCATCGCCGCCCTCGTCCTGCAGATACAGGATCTCCGAGTTGGAGTACGCCCAGAAGTAGCTTCGGATGCCGCGGAAGCGATCGTTGGTGACCGGCTTGGCTGCACCAGGATCGTCGGCGGGGCCCACCCAGACGTTGAGCACACCATCGACTGGAGCGAGGAAGCTGAGGTGTGAGCCGTCCGGACTGATCTGCACGCCGGCCCGATCGGGGTTGCCGAAGAGCACCTCGCGTGAGATGAGCGGAACATCCTGCTGCGCCTGGGCGGCGACCGAACCGATCATGACGGCGACTGCCGCGACCACTGCTTTGCACTTCGACATCTGCACTCTCCAAGAGCCTCGAACAGGAAAACTGTCATGGTTATACCTGCTGCGCCAGGGTGGACTGCGGCTTGAGGCGCCGGCCATGCCACAGCCACGCTGCGACCGCCTTGATGTCCTCAAGGATCAGCAGGAGACATGGAATCACGATGAGAATGATCACCGTGGCGGAGGTCAGCCCGCCGGCGATGGTGATCGCCATGGGGATCAGGAACCGCGCCTGGAATGACTGCTCGAGCATCAACGGCAGCAGTCCGAAGACGGTGGTGATCGTCGTCAGCAGGATGGCCCGGATGCGGGCCCGTCCCGCAGAGATCGCGGCGTCGCGGACGCCCTGACCTTCACTGTGACGTTCGTTGTAGAACTCCATGAAGATCAGTGAGTCGTTGACCACCACGCCCGCCAGCGCGATGAATCCGATGAGCGAGAGAATCGTCAGATCGAACCCAAGCAGGAAGTGACCCCAGATCATCCCGATGGTGGCGAAGGGAATCGCCATCAGCACGACCATCGGCTGGATGTAGCTCGAGAAGAGCCACGCCAGAACAACGTAGATCAGCCCCGTCGCCACCAGCATGCCCAGCGGGAGTGTTGCGAACGAATCGGCGACGTCCTTCTGTCGTCCGCGCTCGAGGATCTCAATGCCGGGATACAGCCGCTCCAACTCCAGCAGCGCGGGCTTCATCTCCGCGGCGACCTGCTCGGTGTTGGCCACCGCGCGATCGACCTCCGCGGTCACCGTCACGACCCGCTGACGATCCAGCCGGCGCAGCGTGGCGTAGCCCTCCTCATCACTCAGGCTTGCAACCTCGCGCAGCGGTACCGGGCGCCCATCGGGCGTGAACACGTACATGTTCTCGATCGCCGTCAGGCTCCTGCGCGTCTCTCGTGGCAGGGTCACGCGAACATCGACGTCCTCACGCTCCCCAGCAAAGGTATGTGCCTCCAGTCCGAAGGACGCCGCACGCACCTGCCGTGCAAGGCCATCGACGGTGAACCCGAGTTCATCGGCACCGTCGCGCAGCGTGAGCTGCAGCTCGCGACGTCCGGCGTCGTCGTCATCGGCAACGCCGTAGACCCCGTCGAACTCGCGAAGCATCGCCTTGATCTCGTCGGCGGCACGCCGAATCTGCTCCCCGTTGTCCCCGGTGACCGCAAATGTGATCGCGGGACCTTCCGGACCACCGGATATTCCCTCGATGCGAAGGCTCTTGATTCCCGCGATGTCGCCGACGGCGTTCTGGATCGAGAGGATGACCTCTTCACTGGACCTGTCGCGATCCTCCACCGGCGCAAGCTCGAGAATCAGCTGTCCGAGGTGCGCGCTGGTGGAGCCGCCGGAGCCATCGAGGCGACCAAGCGAACCGATCTGCGCGAACACGGCGGTGACTTCCGGCTGCGCGATCGACGCCTGCTCCAGCCGGCGCACCACGGGATCGGTGGCTTCGATCGGTGTCCCGACGGGCATGCGCAGCTCGACGTTGAGCGTCTCGGCATCATCCGACCCGATGAAAACGAATGGCACGCGCCCACCCTGCACCATGCCCATCGACACAATCACCGCACCGACGGCCACGATGAGTGTGAGGTAGCGGGCGTTGAGGCAGGTGCGCAGAGCAGCGGTGTATGCCGGGATGATGAACCGGTGGAACAGTGCCTCGCGGCCCAGGTCGAACTTCGACTCGATGCGACCGAGGAACGTCAGCCTGCCCTCGCGCTTGGCCCGCTCGGCCTTGACAAGGCTGTGCCCCATGTGCGACGGCAGGATGAACAGGCATTCCAGCAGCGAGACCAGCAGGGCGCACGCAACCACGACGGGCAGCACGCCCAATAGGTCGCCGATACTGCCTTCGATGAGTTTCAGCGGCAGGAAGGCGCAAATGGTCGTGATGACAGTCGCCACCACAGGCCAGTGCACCTGATTGGTCCCGTTGACTGCCGCATCCAGCGCAGGCTCACCCGCTTCGTGGCGCGCTGTGATGTTCTCTGCCACAACGATGGCATCGTCAACCAGCAGACCGATGACGATGATCAGGCCGAACATCGTCAACAGGTTCAGGCTGATGCCGACCACCGTCATCATCGTCAGCGTGCCCAGCAGCGCGACCAGCAGACCGATGGCGACCCAGAACGCCACGCGCCAGTTCAGCAGCAGCACCAGCGTGATCAGCACCAGGATGCCGCCCTGGAAGGCATTGCGTGACAGCAGTTCGAGACGACCGACGATGAAGCGGGACAGATCGGTGGTCGTCGTCAGCTCACCGGGCAGCGCATTGTGGGACTTCGACAACCCCAGCTGATACGCGGCCATCCTGTCGGAAACCGGAGCATCCGACACCGGCCGGCCCTGACGCTCCGCTGCGGAGTTCGCCAGACGCTGCATCGCCAGCGCGATGCGCTCGCCGAAGGTCGGCGTGATGTCCTCACCGCGGCGCCCGGCGACGTACGCCTTGGCCATGGCGGCCATGGCGACAGCATCATCGTCACCCACCTTGAAGATCGTGAGTGAAGTCGATGGCTTGCCGTTGAGTCGAGAGACGATGTCCACGTCGGCAAAGCCGTCCGTGACGGTCGCGACATCGCGGACGCGCAGCGCCTGCCCGTCGGGTGTCGCCTTGACGATGATGTTCCGCACCGCCTCGACGCGCTCGGCCGCACCCATGGTGCGCAGCGCAGTGTTGAGTGTCGGCGTCCGAATGGCTCCGCCAGGAAGCTCGACCATCGCGCGGCGAATGCGATCGGAAACGTCCGTCAGCGACAAGCGATGTTCGATCAGCGCTTCGGGGCGCACCTCGACCGTGATCTCATCGGTCCGCACGCCGGACACCGAGATGGTGCCCATCCCGTCAAGCGAGCGCAGATCGTCCTGGATCTCGCGTATCGCGTCCTTCATGAGCCGCTCGTCGGCTTCGCCGTAGAGCGAGATGTTGATGGTCGGGAGGTTGGGCTCGAACTCCTGGACGGTGATGTTCTCCGTCTCCTCGGGGAGGTCCTGGAGCGCATCTTTCTCACGGGTGACGTCGAGCAGTGCCTGCGTAATGTCGATGTTGTCTTCGAACTCGACGGCGATCGAGCAGCCACCTTCGGTCACGGTGGTGTTGATCTCCTCGATGCCATCGACATTCTCGATGATGCGATCTTCGATCTTGATCGCCAGCGAGTCCTCGACTTCATCGGGCGACGCACCGGGATACGGCGCCGAGACGAGAATCTGTGTCGGCCGGACCTCGGGAAAGAACTCACGGCGCAGATTCAGTCCGAAGATGATGCCGGCGACCACGATCGCGAACATCACGAGGTTCGCAACAACAGGCTTGCGGACGCCGAACGCCGCGACCTTCATGACCCGCTCCGGTCCACTGCCGCATCGGTGGCAAGGGCGTCGGGCTGCTCGTCACGCACGTCGCGTCCCTTGACGGGCATGCCGGCGGTGATGTCGTCAAGATTGGAGAGAATAATCTCATCACCCGGAGCAACGCCCTCGCGCACTGCGAGCCACTGCGTTTCCGTCGGGTGCAGTGCGGGGAATGCACCGTCGAGTGAGTAGTCAATATTGACCATACGAGACACCGCGCGTTCATCCGAGCCGACGAGCAGGACGCGGTCACGCAGCACGCTCGAGCGCGGCACCAGCAGCGCTCGTCCCTCGGCAGTCTGCTCGACGCGGCCCATGACGAACTGGCCGGGAAGCAGCAGGTCGCCGTCATCAAGCTGCTGCGTCACCTCGACGAAGATCGTGAGGGTGCGAGTCGAGGAATCGGCTTCGGGCGCGACGCGGGCAATGACCCCGCCCCAGCTCGCGCCACTGTCGGTGGCCGCATCGAGACGGACCCGGTCACCCGTCGCCACGCGCCCCGCAGCTGCCAGCGGCAGGCGCAGCGGCACTTCAATCGTGCGCAGGTCAACGATGCGACCGACCATCTGGCCCACACTGACCCGCTCGCCCACATTGACCATCACGTCCTGAAGCACGCCATCGATTGGGGCAGTGATGCGGCAGCGCTCGACGTCCAGTTCCGCCAGACGGAGCGACGCTCGCTCGGAACCAATCAGCGCCTCCAGCCGAGCCGCGCGGCTGGGAAGAAGATTGAGCTGTCGCTCGATCTCCTCGGCCTCTCGCTGACTGCGTGTCAGCGAGCGCAGCAGGACATCCAGCTCGAAACGGTTTGCGACGCCGCGATCGACGGCACTCTGCAGCCGGTCAACCTCGACCTGTGTCAGTCGGACCGCTTCCCTCGCCAGTTCCAGCGACTCCTCCAACGACTCGCGCTCCGTCGCCAGACCGTCGAGTTCCGCCTGCCAGGATGCGACCGTCTGCCGCGAGCGGCTCAGTCGGTCCTCGAATTCCCGCGCATCGAGTGCGACGATGAGCTCATCACGCCCGACGATGGCCCCCGGATCGATGGCATCGGGACGCTCTTGGATTGTGCCGGCGACCTCCGCCGCGACATTGGCGGCGTCCTTCGGACGTGCAGTGCCGAAGCCGCTCCAGACTCGGGGAGCGACAACCGGCTCGATCTGCATGGTCCGGACGGACAGCGCAACATCGGAGAGTTCGGCACGGGGCGAGGTCGGTGCGGTCTCGACGAGGAAGCCGTAGATACCCATGGCCACGACCAGCACCACCAGACCCACGATCGTGCGCGTCACCAATGGGATCCAGCGACCCCCGAACCTCTTCTTGCTGGTCTTCGACTCTCCGCTGCTCACGTCGGGCGTTTCGCTTTCTGGATGAAGGTGACGGGCCGAAAGTGTAGCCCCACGATGCGGCTAGCGCACAAAACAAGACGGGCCCCGCGTGGGGGCACCGGCTGTTGTTTGGCCGTCGGCCCGTTCGGTTGCAGCGGTCGCCTACCGCCCCAACCGAGGTATGAGCCGCAGTGTCAGGATGTCGGTGACGTGACCGTGATCTGTCGTGGTCGCACCGCGGCCACCTTCGGGAGGTGCAGCGTCAGCACGCCGTCGCGGTACTCCGCCGCGATCGCATCGGCATCGACGTGCTGCGCGATGCGGAAGGTCCGACGGTAGGACCCGACGTTGTATTCCTGCAGCACGCCGGTGCCACCCTCAGGGGCGCGATCTTCGACGGGTGCCAGCAGGCTGAGCACGCCGTCGCGGTAGGACACGTCGATCGAGGACGCCGACGCTCCGGGAAGGTCGGCGAGAATCGTCAGCTCCGTGTCATTCTCGATGATGTCAACGAGCGGGCGATAGCTTGCGGCCCTGGTCTCAGCGGCGGTGGCCGTGAGCGCCGCCCCGCCATTGGTGCAGCAGTCAGTCATTGGTGTTGTCTCCTTCGAGCGCGGTGGCAGGCCGCACTTCGATGCGGCGCGGCCGAAGCTCAGGCGCACGTGGCAGGGTGATGGTCAGAACACCTTCGACGAGCGATGCTTCGATGGCATCCGCATCGACGTCGAAGGGCAGCCGAAGGGTCCTGCTGAAGGTGCCTTGACCGCGCTCGCGGCGGTGCACGCGTGCCCCATCAGGATCCGTGGATTCGCGCGTGCCCTTGAGGGTCAGGTCGCGCTCGAGCAGGGTGATGTCGAGATGGCCAAGTGAGAACCCGGGAAGCTCAGCTTCCACGATGAGTGCGTCTTCGGTCTCCCAGGCGTTGAGCGGTGGGAGGGTTCCGCGATGTGCAGATCGCACGGCGCCTCCGAGCGCCGCGCCCGCGAACAGTCGATCAAACTCGCCGCGCACTCCATCGAATGCGGCGAAGGGATCTCGGCGTTGGGTCAGCATGGATGGCTCCTTGGAATGAATGCCTGGGCTCGCCACATGGCGGCCCGTGGAAGAGTGGCAAACGCGGTGCCAAACGCCGAAGCTGCACGCAGCGGGCCTCAGGGCCTCGTGACTCGCGTGCGCCTGCCAAACTGGCAACGTCCTGCCGCCGCAGCGGTCATCACGAGGGCCACACCGTGCACACGGTGGCAGAAGCATGCCCGCAGGGCTCCGCCGGCTGGCGCGCAGCTTGCACCATGTCTGGGCGTTCATCGACCCCGGCACCGCGCACACGGAAGGACACCACGCGCAATGGATCTCAACCGACTGACACAGCGTTCGCAGGAGGCCTTTCAAGCCGCGCAGGACATCGCCACGGGTGCGGGCCACTTCGAGATCGATGTGGAGCACCTGCTGCTCGGCATGCTGGAGCAGGAGGACGGCCTCCTGCCGAAGCTGCTAGCGCGCATGGAAGTGCCGCTCGAGCCGGTGCGGTCCAGGGCCGCCGAGGCGGTCGAGCGCCGTCCTCGCGTGGCAGGCCCCGGGGCCGAGCCCGGCAAGGTGTTCGTGTCACAGCGCCTGAATCGCCTCGTCGTGGCTGCCGATGGCGAGGCCAAGCGGCTCAAGGACGAGTACGTCTCGGTCGAGCACCTGGTGCTCGCCATGCTCGGTGACGCCGGAGATGCCGCGCGCGTCCTCGGCGACGCGGGTGTCACGCGCGATGCGTTCCTCAATGCGCTGACGAGCGTCCGTGGTGCCCAGCGCGTGCAGTCGGCCAACCCCGAAGCCACCTACGAAGCCCTGTCGCGCTACGGGAGGGACCTCGTGGCCGAGGCCCATCAGGGCAAGCTCGACCCCGTCATCGGACGTGACGCGGAGATCCGCCGGACCATCCGGATCCTCTCTCGCAGAACCAAGAACAACCCTGTGCTCATCGGTGAGCCCGGTGTTGGGAAGACGGCCATCGTCGAGGGACTCGCGCAGCGCATTACCCGAGGCGACGTCCCCGAGGGGCTGAAGAACAAGTCCGTCTTCGCGCTGGACATGGGTGCGCTGGTCGCCGGCGCGAAGTACCGCGGCGAGTTCGAGGAGCGCCTCAAGGCTGTGCTCAACGAGGTCAAGCAGTCCGATGGGCGGATTCTCCTGTTCATCGATGAGCTGCACCTGATCGTCGGTGCCGGGAAGGCCGAAGGCGCGATGGATGCCGGCAACCTCCTCAAGCCGCTGCTGGCACGTGGCGAGCTGCGCTGCATCGGTGCAACCACGCTCGACGAGTATCGAACCCACATCGAGAAGGACGCCGCGCTCGAGCGGCGGTTCCAGCCCGTGCTGGTCGATCAGCCCACGGTCGAGGACACCGTCTCCATCCTGCGCGGCCTGCGCGAGCGCTTCGAAGTCCATCACGGTGTGCGCATCCAGGACGTCGCTCTGGTCTCCGCCGCGACGCTCAGCAGCCGCTACATCGCCGACAGGTTCCTCCCGGACAAGGCCATCGATCTCGTCGATGAGGCGTGCGCCATGATCCGCACGGAGATCGACTCCATGCCAGCCGAGCTCGACGAGGTGACCCGTCGCGTGACCCAGCTGGAGATCGAGGAAGCTGCGCTCACCAAGGAGAAGGACAAGGCCAGCAAGGATCGACTTGCAACGCTGCGGCGGGAGCTCGCGGATCTGCGCGAGCGCCAGACCACGATGCGAGCGCAGTGGGACGCCGAGAAGGATGCCATCGAGAAGGTGCGGGCCCTGCGCACCGAGATGGAGGAGGTCCGCCGCGCCGTCGAACGAGCCACGCGGGATCACGACCTGAACCGCGCTGCGGAACTGCAGCATGGTCGCCTGCCCAATCTCGAAGCCGAGCTCGCAGCCGAGGAGGCCGCGCTGAGTGCGCAGCAGGGGCCCAGTCAGCTCTTGCGCGAGGAGGTTACGGACGAGGAGATCGCCGAGATCGTCGCGAGGTGGACCGGGATCCCGGTCACGCGCCTGGTCGAGGGGGAGCGCGAGAAGCTCCTCAAGCTGGACGAGACGCTGCATCGCCGCGTGGTCGGCCAGGACGACGCCGTGCAGTTGGTCGCCGACGCCGTCATGCGGGCACGCGCGGGCATCAAGGATCCGAAGCGACCGATCGGTTCCTTCATCTTCCTGGGGCCGACAGGCGTCGGAAAGACGGAGCTCGCCCGCGCCCTGGCGCACTCGCTCTTCGACAGCGAGGACAACATCGTGCGCATCGACATGAGCGAGTACATGGAGCGCCACGCCGTGTCGCGCCTGATCGGCGCGCCTCCTGGCTATGTGGGATATGAAGAGGGCGGCCAGCTCACCGAAGCGGTGCGCAGGCGCCCGTACGCGGTCGTGCTCTTCGATGAAATCGAGAAGGCCCATCCGGACGTGTTCAACGTCCTGCTCCAGATCCTCGATGACGGGCGCGTCACCGACGCCCAGGGGCGCACTGTCGATTTCAAGAACACCGTCATCATCATGACCAGCAACATCGGATCGCAGCATCTGCTCGAGGGTGTGACGCCGAGCGGGCAACTCACGTCCGATGCCCGGGCAGCGGTGCTGCGCGATCTGCGAGGCCACTTCCGTCCCGAGTTCCTCAACCGGGTGGACGACACCATCCTGTTCAAGCCGCTCCTGCCGGCGGAGATCCGCGAGATCGTGCGCCTGCAGGCCGCGGACCTGCAGCGCCGCCTGGAGCTGCAGGGCGTCACCCTGCGGCTGAGCGACGACGCCCTGCAGTACGTCGCGGAGGCGGCCTACGACCCCGTCTTCGGTGCCAGGCCGCTCAAGAGGTTCCTGCAGCACGAGGTGGAGACCCGTCTGGCTCGGACCCTGATCGCGGGGGACGTGGGGGACGGCTCGGTGGTCGAGGTCATCGTTGGGGATGACGGCCTGGAGCTTCGGACCATCCCGACCTCGACGAAGGAACCCGTCTGAGGGCCTCTGGAAGCCGTCTGTTCGGTATTTCCCCGATTTCGGCTCGGCAAGAGGGTATTTCCAGGGTTATTCTGTGCCTGGTGGCCCCCAGACCGCTGGGGGTCGGGAATTGTTGGAACGGAGTTCCTCTGCGCCCGTATAGCGTGAGGAGTTTTCGCGCCCCTCGTGAAGGAAGGCCGCGGATGGATCAGACAGCAGAACGGCGACGGCGCCTCCACAACCTCCTGGACCTGGCCCGTGCATCGCGCGGATGGAGCCGGGCCCAGCTTGCGCGCACGCTTGGGCGCGATCCGACGAAGGTCTATCCCGAGAGCGGGAACCCGAAGTCGGACTTCGTTGTGAAGCTCGCCGAGGTGCTCGAGTGGCCCGTCGGCGAGGTGCTGGAGACCATTTGGGGCAAGGACGGCCTTCGTTCCAGCGAAGAGGAAGGCGTGCCCAGCGGCTATCGCGATCTCTACGAGCAGGCTCGTGCGGCGCACGCCGGTGGCGAGTACCAGCGCGTGGTGGACGCCTCCAAGGCGATGTTCGCCGCCGCGGACAGCGATGAGCATCGCGCCTTCGCCTGTGCCATGGAGTACTCCGGCTGGGACGGTCTGGGGCGCTACGTGCAGGGCGTTGACGCCGCACGCCGCGGACTCCGCTTCAGCCCCATCTCGACCACGACCCGCAACATCCTTCGCGCGGATCTCGCCAACGCGTGGTACTCGCTCTGGGACCTCACGCCGGCACTCGGCACGGCCGAGGTGCTCGCTGCGTGGTACGAATCCAACCCGCCGCAGGAGCAGGTCAACCAAAAGCGCCCGGCCTTCGTCTACTACGTTCGTGGCAACACCCGCCGCCGGATGATGATCACGGAGCCGGAGCTGCGCGAGGCACACGGTCAGGCGGCCCTGGCAGACCTGCATCGCTCCAAGGACATGTATGAGTCGCTGGCGGTTGCGCTCGAAGACGAGTCGCTCGCCGGTATCGCCAACACGTGCAAGGGCGGCATCCTGGAAGTCGAGGCGGAACTCGGGCTTCGCGAGCCTGCCGATGCCGTGCCAGCTGCTCGACGGCATTCGCCGCGTTGACTCAAGTGATGAGCTTATCGTCGGGCGGGCTGAAGACCTCCGGCCGCTCCCCGGG
>JBCBTA010000070.1:0-10464 GCA_039818905.1 Planctomycetota bacterium | reverse complement strand
GCGGGTGCGTCGTCAGATCGCCGATCCGCCGCGCTGTCCCGACTGCAACTACGACCTTGGCGGCCTGGCGGACAATGCCGGCCCCGCCCGATGCCCGGAGTGCGGGATCGCATGGCCCCTCGTGCCGCCGGCGACGAGGTCCGAGATCAAGGCGCTGCTCCGAGACGCTAGGTGATTCGTCCGGTTGAGCGGGATCCGCTCCGGGCGTGCGCACAGGCTGCGTGCAATCGATCTGGCGGCCCCCGATTCGCCTTGCCTCCGCGCCGGACGGAGGTTATCGTCACCTAGGTGCGTGGCCGTCGGTCGCGCCCGGAGGTCGTTCTCTGAACATGTACAACACCATTGCCGATGTCCTGAGCAAGAGTGCTGTGCGTGTGTTGCGCCCCACCTCCTCATGAAGCGGGCGCTTCACTTCAAGTTGCTTATCACCTGCCGGCACGAGACTCCGTTGTTTCGTTGCTCCGGCCTCTGCCTTTCCTGACCTGGAGACACCGCGATTTCACGCCGCTACTTTCGAGACGCCGGTCCGGTTCGCAAGACCCGGACGAACCATGAGATCCGCCTCAGCCCCATCCGCCTGATCGATCAGAACAACGAGCAGGTTGGCGTGGTGGAGACCCACGAAGCACGACGCATGGCAGAGGAGGCCGGGCTCGACCTTGTCGAGATCCAGCCCGATGTCCGTCCGCCGCTGTGCAAGATCATGGACTACGGCAAGTATCGCTACGAACTCTCCAAGAAGCAGAAGGGCCAGAAGGCCAAGACCCACGAACTCAAGGAAGTCCGTCTCGGTCGTTCGGCCAAGATCGACCCGCATGACGTGGAGATCCGCGTCAAGCAGGCTCGCCGCTTCCTGATGGAAGGGCACAAGGTGCAACTCGTCCAGCAGTTCCGCGGCCGCGAGATGGCCCACAAGGACATCGGCCTGAGGCGACTGCAGGAGATCTGCAAGACGCTCGAGGACGTCGCCAAGGTCGAGAGCCCGCCCAAGCATGTTGGTCGGCGCGTCACGCTGTTGCTGGCGCCGGACCGGGTCAAGATCGAGGCCATCAAGCGCAAGGCGGACGCCCAGAAACCCAAGGTCGAAGGCGAGCCTCCTGCCTCAGAAGAGGCCGCGGAATCGGGAGACGCCAAGGCTCAGGCCGCTCCGCCGGTCGAGGCTCCCTCGACCGCCCCTGCACCTGCCGCCGAGGCTGCGGCTCCTGCCGCCGAGACCGAGCAGGCTCCGCAGGTCCCCGCGGACATCGAGCGGGCCGCCGGCTGACGAAACCTGGCCCCCTTCCGGCCAAACAACCTTCAGTCTGGCTGACGGCTCTTTGCGGAGGGTGCGTCAGCATGGACGATGGTGAGAAGTGCGTGCGCCGGCAGTCCGTCTGTGCCGGCCGCTGGGAGGGGCCGATGGCGCGTATCGCCCTGCTCGCGGACATCCATGGCAACGGCCCGGCCCTCGATGCCGTGCTGAGTGACGTGCGCGACGTCGGGGCGGACTCCGTCGTCTGCCTGGGTGACGTGGTCGGCTATGGCCCGGACCCAGAGAAGTGCGTTGAAGACGTCCACACCTCCTGTGACCAATTGGTCATGGGCAACCACGACGAGGCGGTGCTGATCGAGTCCACCGCGGATCTCTTCAACGAGAACGCGCGGGCGGCGATTCACTTCTGCCGTGAGCAGCTCAGCGACTGGAGCATGACGCTTCTCAAGCTCATGCCGTATGCAGTGCAGGTCGAGGATGTCTCGATCACCCACGGCTCCTTCGGCGTCGATCGCTTCGAATACCTGTACACCGCTGAAGCCGCATCGTTCGCCTTCGAGGGCATGCTAACGCGCGTCGGCGCCGTCGGGCACACGCATCTTCCTTCCGTTTTCACGTGTCCCGGTGATGCGCAGCCGACGCCGGACAATGTCCGCGTCTTTCCGGTCAACGGCGCAGTGCGCTGCCGCCTGCCGGAGGATCGGCGCGTCATCGTGAATCCAGGGTCGGTCGGACAGCCGCGGGACCGGAATCCCGATGCGTCGTGGGCCCTGATCGATACGAGTTCGATGATCTTCGAAGTCCGCCGCGTCGCGTACGACATCGATTCGGTGACGTCGCGCATCCTGGAGTTGGGGCTCCCGGCGTCGCACGGCCATCGCCTGCGCGTCGGCACGTGAGTCAGACCTTCACGCGCTGCCAGCCACCTTGGATGAACCGTGCCAGGAACAGCAGGAAGCGCACGGCCAGTTCGCCGCAGAGGCCGATCCACAGACCCACCAGCGGCGGGATGTCGAACATCCGCTGCAACGGAGCAGGGTTCGGCACGAACGTCGGGTCCATCGCGATGCCCACCAGCTCGGCGAGCTGATGCAGCGGAATCTCCACACCGCTGCACAGCCATGCCAGCGGGAGCCGGATACCCCAGGTGCTGGTCCACGTCAGCAGCATCGTGACCTTGGTGTCACCGGCACCGCGCAGGGCACCGCGGATGACAATCACCAGCGCAAAGGGGATCTGCACGAGCCCGCACACCTGGACCAGACGCGGGGAGAGCTCCATGTGGATCTCCTGCGCGCTGAAGACCGACACGATCTGCTCAGGAATCGTGATGAACGCGACACCCAAGGCCCCCATGATCAGCGCGGCGATGGATGCACACCGGAGGATGGCCCGCGTCGCGAGATGCGGGCATCCCGCACCGATGTACTGGCCCGCCAGCGTCGCCGCGGCCGTCGCCATCGCGAAGCCGGGGAGGAAGCTGAATGCTTCGATGCGGATGGCGATGACGTGGGCCCCGTACAGCCCTTGGGCCCCCATCCACCCCACCATCAGGACGGTGATGAAGTTGCCGAACCACATCCCTGCGGTCTCGAAGAAGTTCGGCACGCCAACCCGCACCAGCCGGCGGATCGTGTGCCAGTGCGGCTTCAGCCGGCGTGTCCGCAAGCGCAGTCCGTGGGTTCCCATGCCGAGGATCGCCAGGATGACGATCGCACCGACCCACCAGGCGACCAGCGTGCCGTAGGCGATGCCATGCACACCGAGCGAGAAGCCGAAGGGATTCGAGAAGCCGAGCCAGGGGATCTGCACACCCGAGAGGACGTAGCTCGCAGCAATATTGACTGCGTTGACCACCGCCATCGTCAGCATCGGTCGCACTGCATCGCCCGCACCGCGGCACGATGCCATGCCGCTGAACAGCAGCGTCAGAGCTGGGACACCGAAGGACACGATGCGCAGGTAGTCCACCGCGTAGGTGTACGCCTCGCTGCCCGGCGGCAGCGCCATCATGCGGGCAATGAAGGGAGACGCCATGGCGATGCCCAGTCCGGCCGCGGTCCCCAGCACGCCCGACAGCAGCACGATCTGCCCGACCACGGCATTGGCGACTGCCGTCCGGCCACGCCCCATCGCACGGCTGATCATGGCGGTCGCACCGACGCCGAGTGCGACGGCGATCAACCCGATGAACCACTGAAAGTAGGAAGCAACACCGATGGCGTCGGTCGCTGCCTCGCTGGTGTACGCGGCGAGCGTGGTGTCCACGAGGCCGACCAGGGCGTTCAGGAACGACTCGATTAGCACCGGCCAGGACAGGACGAAGATAGCGCCCCACATCGTCAGACCCTTGAGTCTGCCGGAGCGGATGACGCCGCAATCCGGATCGACGGTGGACTGGCGCTCGATCTCGGCGACAGCCGCGGCCTGCTGGCCGAGGTTCGGATCCTGAATCTCGATGTCGTCGGTGCGCTCGCTCACGGGGCTTCGGAGAATAGGCGCGCATGCACCGCCGATTCGACTGGTCAGCGAAGCTTGAGGCTCGCAAGCGCCACAGCGACCAGCAGAGCGGACAGAATCCAGAATCGTGCGACGATCTTCTGCTCCTGCCACCCGCCCATCCGCAGGTGCCAGTGGTACGGCGCGCAGCGGAAGATCCGCTTGCCTCCCGTCGCCTTGAAGTACCCCACTTGGAGGATCACGCTGACGATTTCGATGACGAAGACGCCGGCCATCAGAAGCACAACGAACTCCTGGCGGATGATCGTGGCCATGTATCCCAGCAGGCCGCCCAAGCACAGCGAACCGGTGTCCCCCATGAAGACGGACGCGGGTGAACAGTTGAACCACAGGAACCCGAGGACGGCGCCGAGCATGGCAGCAGTCACGACGGTGAGCTCATCCGATGTGGCGACATAGGGCACCAGCAGTTCGTGAGCCCTGCCGACATCGCCCGCGCCGGATCCGGCATCGCCCGCGATGAAGCAAAGGACCAGCAGCCCGATCCCCACGGCGACGGTGACGCCCGAGGCCAGCCCGTCCATGCCGTCCGTGATGTTCACCGCGTTGGACATACCCGCCATCATCAGCGTCATGATGACGATGTACACCGGCATCGCGAGGAAGATCAGGTTGGGGTTCTGCCCAAGCTGTGCGCCCATGAACGTCTTCTGGAACGGCAGATTCAGCACGTGCGCGAGACTGGGATCATCCGTGGGCGAGGCGCCGGCGGAGAAGGCGAAGTAGCCGACGAGCAGGCCGCAGCCGATCTGGAAGACGAACTTCTCCCAGGAGTACAGCCCCTGGCGTGAGCCACCCGGTCTCGACGCGGCGGTGAGCTTGAGCCAGTCGTCGGCGCCGCCCACAGCGGCGTGCCACGCAAGCACAACGAGTGCGAGTTGGACGTAGCGATTGGCCAGATCCGCGAAGAGCAGCGTCGCCCCGGCAATGGCGCCGGCGATCAGCAGGCCACCCATGGTCGGCGTGTTCGCCTTCGAGGCCATCGCTTCATTGAGAGCCGCGACATCGAACTGGGCGGTGTCGCCAATCTTCTTGGACCGAAGCCAACGAATGACCGGGCCGCCACAGATCATGACCGCAGCGAAGGCGGTGAATCCTGCGACAAACGCGCGGAATCCCAACTGGTACAGCACCATGACGAACGAATCGAGCTCGTTCGCAGCCAGCCAGTCGTTCAGGACTTCGAGGAGCCAGTAGAGCATCAGCTGGAGCGCGGAGGAACGTCGATCAGGTGCCGGTGCCGCTCGAGGCGGTTGCACGGCGTTCGAGTGTGCGAACGATACGCTCGAGCCCGATGCGGCGCGAGCCCTTGACCAGCACGGCGTCGCCAGGCTGCAGACGCGACGTGATGCGCTCGGCGCTGTCGTCATCAAGCTCGGAGTGGATCATGACACGGCCCGGAGCCCACTCGCGGCTGAGCCGTTCGGCGATAAGCAGCGCAAGCGGCCCGACAGTGACGAGCAGATCGGGCTCGATCGTCTCGCCGATGAGTGCTGCGATCTCCAGGTGGGCGTCGGGTCCATGCTCACCGAGTTCGAGCATGTCGCCGAGGATCAGGACGCGGCGCCGTGCCCCGCTGGAGACATCGGCGAAGGTGGTGACTGCCGCGGCGACCGATTCCGGACTGGCGTTGTAGGCATCGTTGAAGACCTCGATGCCGCCAAAATCGCGTCGCTCGAAGCGCATCTCCGGTGTCTGTGCGTTCTGCAGCCCGGCAGTGATCTCCTCGTCGGAAAGCCCGAATCGGCGTCCGACGGCGATAGCGCTGAGCGCATTGCACGCGTTGTGTCGTCCGAGCATCGGCAGGCGATAGTCCGCTCGATCGTTGACGCTGAAGCGAATGCCCTCCCCGGGGATCTGCTCGAGCGATGTGATGCGGAGATCCGCTCCATCGCGCTCACCGACGGTGATCAGCGAGGGGACCGGCTTGACGTAGTCATCGAGCAGATCGGTATCGGCGGGGGCGACGGCGAGCCCATTTGGGCGAAGGAAGCTCAGAAGCGTCGCTTTCTCCCGGGCGATGCCGTTGATGTCGTCGAACGCTTCGATGTGGGCACGGCCAATGTTGGTGATGACGGCGACGTCCGGCTCGAGAATGCGGGCCAGCGGCGCGATCTCTCCAGGTGCGTTCATCCCGACTTCGCTGACGAGGAACTGATCGCCCGGGCGGGCCGACAGCAGCGTCAGCGGGACGCCGATGATGTTGTTGTAGCTCTTGGTGCTCGACGTGCCCCGCAGCTTGGTCTCGAGCACGGATCGGATGAGACGCACGGTCGTGGTCTTCCCGTTCGAACCGGTGACCGCAACGACGCGTGTGCCGTCCAGTGCTCGTCTGTATGCCGCGGCCAACTGCACCAGTGCCTTGAGCGTGTCCCCAACGCGCAGTACACCGATGCCGTCGCCCAGATCCGACGGCTCGAAGCCGGGATCATCGACGACGACCATGCTCGCGCCGGCTGCTGCCGCTGCCCGGGCGAAATCGTGCCCATCGAAGTTGTCACCACGGAGGCAGACGAAGACCTCGCCCGGCTCGATGGTGCGAGAGTCGATGCTGACGCCTTCGAGTGCTCTGTTCGGACGAGCCCGCCAGATACCGGCGACGGCCGCCCGCACGTTGTCTGCATCCCAGAAGCTCACGATGCGCCGACCTCCACACCCACGCCTCGGTCGCGCAGCGCGAGGCGCACGACGAGGCGATCATCGAATGAGCGCCGCGAGACGCCGCCCTGCCCGTCGGGAAGGATCTGGTATGTCTCGTGCCCCTTGCCTGCGATCACAACGACATCGCCGGGCCGAGCATCCTCGATGGCGTGACGAATGGCAGCTTCGCGGTCCGCATCCACCTGCACCGACGGACGTCGGTCTGCCGGGACACCGCTGAGCACTTCGTCGATGATTGCCGCCGGCGACTCGCTTCGCGGGTTGTCGCTTGTGACGATGACCTCATCGGCACCTGTCGAGGCGACCGCGCCCATGCGCGGACGCTTCGAGCGATCCCGCTCACCGCCGCACCCGAAGACGACGCGCAGCTTGCCTTCACCCTCGACCTGGCCGCGCGCTGCTTCAAGCGCACGCCGAAGGGCATCATCGGTGTGGGCATAATCCACGTAGATGCGAAATGGACGCGCAGGACCGGGCTGCCCGATCGGCTCCAGCCGGCCGGGAGGCATCTCGACCAGCGAGACCGCACGCTGAAGGTGCTCGGCATCGACCCCGAGTTCGTGGGCGGCGGCGATGGCCTCCAGCAGGTTCATCGCGTTGTGTGCGCCGAGTATCGGCGCATTGGCCTCGATATCGCCCCACGGCCCGCGCAGCTGGACAGCCATGCCGTCGCTTCCGGCGAACTGCCACTGCACGCTGCACGGATCCGCCGATGCGGTGGTGCAGTACAGGACGCGGGCGCTGCAGTCGCGAATCATGCGCTGCGACGCGGGGTCCTCCGCCGCGACGACCGCGAGGGCTGAGTCCCGCAGCCCTTCGAAGAGCATGGCCTTGGCGGCGGCGTACGACTCCATGTCCTGGTGGTAGTCCAGATGGTCGCCGGAGAGGTTCGTGAAGATGGCGACATCGAAATCGACCGCGCCGACACGATGCTGCGCCAGCGCATGGCTGGAGACCTCGAGTACCGCGGCCCGGCATCCGGACTCGACCATGGTGGACAGGGTCTGACTTAGTTCGAGCGCAGGCGGCGTCGTCATCGCAGCTCTGGCAATTTCGGAGCCATCATCGATGTACACCGTGCCGATCAATCCCGCGCGCACGCCGGAGGCATTGAGAAGACGGTGGGTGAGGTGTGCCGTGGTCGTCTTGCCATTGGTCCCCGTGATGCCAACGACCTGCAGTTGACTGGATGGGGCGCCGTAGAATCGCTCGGCGATGCCGGCGGTGCTGCGGGAGATGTCATCACTGTGCAGCAGCGCGACGGTGCGTGCGCTCTGCGGGAGCTGATCCGCCGAGACACTGGCGTCGGTCATGACGGCGCATGCGCCGGACTCGATCGCGTCGGCGATGTACCGACGACCATCGGCCTTGAGGCCTGCCCGCGCGATGAACAGGGAGCCGGGCAGCACGGTGCGGCTGTCCTCGGTGACGTCACAGACCCGGGCCGGAGATGGCTCCGAGACGACCGTGATCCGCAAGCCCTGCACCAGCTCTTCAAGGCGCATCGCCATTGCTCCGGAAGGCCGGACTCGAGACGGCCACGCGACCGTCCCCCCACCATCCTATCGGACGCCCCGCGCGCGCCCGGTGAGCAAATGCGACCCAACGCATTCAGGGGAGAATCAGCATGGCATCGCCATAGCTGTAGAACCGGTAGCGCATCTGAACCGCCTCCCGGTAGACCTCCAGCAGCCTCGGCACCCCCTCCGGGAGCAGGGCTCCGACGAGGGTCAGCAGCGTGGATCGGGGCAGGTGGAAGTTGGTGATGAGGGCATCGGTCCACCGGAAGTCGAACCCGGGCCGGATGAACAAGTCTGTCTCCGTGCCGAAGCCCGTGTCCCGCACGCCATCGGTCACGGGGTGCGGCAGAGACTCCAGGGCCCGAACCGTCGTCGTACCGACCACGATCGAGCGACCGCTGGAGGCCCGTGCCTGCTCGATCGCCGTGATCGTGGATCCGGGGATCTCGGCGGTCTCGCTGTGCATCGGATGTTCGTCCACGGCATCGGTCTGGATTGGCTTGAAGGTGCCCGGCCCGACGTGAAGGACGACCTCGGCCAGGCGCGCACCGAGCGACGTGATGGCCTGGAGCACGGCATCGGTGAAGTGCAGTCCGGCGGTCGGCGCAGCAATGGAGCCGGCGCGCGACAGATCGGCGTACACCGTCTGGTACCACGCCCGGTCGAGTGCATCGCGTTGCGTCTCGTCGGTATCCCTGCGGCGTCCGAGGATGTAGGGCGGCAAGGGCGTCGCCCCGATGGCGTCCAGCACGACCGGGGCGGAGAGGTCTCCCACGCCGCGCACCTCGACGACCCACATCTCCGCGGCCCGTTCGATGAGCACGAGTTGATACGCAGACGCGTCGGCGTCAGCGGTGAGCAGATCGACGGATTGCCCGGGGCGCAGCACACCGTTGGAGCGGAGCATCGTCAGCCACGTGCCGCGGCGCGGTTCTCTGACGAACAGGCCATCAATGCGGCCACCGCTGTCCGAGCGCCGACCGGCCAGCCGTGCCGGGAGGACGGCACTGACGTTTCGCGTCAGCACGTCATCGGGGTGGAGGAACTCGGGGAGGTCTCGAAAGTGGACATGTTGGATCCGAGCCGGATCCGAGCGTGAGATCACGAGGAGCCGGCTGGCGTCGCGGGGCTCACAGGGCGTCGTCGCGACCAGGTCATCGGGCAGGTGGTAGTCGAGTTCGTCGGTCCGAATGATGCACGCTCCCGACGGGCAACGTTGACGAAATGCAACAGGCGTCACACCCGGCCCCGCCACGCTCGGGAGGACCGGGCCGCAGGCGCACGCAGGCAGCATGTTATCGGCGCTCCCGGTCGCGGCGCACGGTTCGAAGCTCCATTGGTGTGCGTGTGACACCCGGAGATCATGCGTCCTTCTGGACACCCCCACCGACGAAGCCGCGTCCCGAGCGCGTCGTCGAGGAGGCGGCGCCGCGGCCGGAGTGCCGGCGCGCGTGTGATCGGGTGGACCTGTGCTCGTGCCCCAGCGATCTTCCGCTGCCGTACCACGAGTACCTGGAGAAGCAGAACCGGCGCGACCGCGATCAGTTCGAGATGCGACCGACCGCGGAGCAGGCCGCTCCGGCGCGCGAGCCGGTTCGTCCGACGGAGGATCCCTCGTACGCAGGTCCCCGCCTCGGCGACGTCTCGGAGTCGGATCCGTCCCCGAGGCATCGCGCGGAGTTCACCGCCCGGTATGAGGCGTTCACGCCGACGGGGAACGTCATCGACGTCTTTGGGTGAGCCTCAGACCCAGCCGCAACGCTTCTTGGACTTGCCGCTGCCGGACTTCAGCAGCAGATCGGCGTCTTCCGGGGTCATGCTGCCCTCGGCGACGTAGGCTGCGATCTCACGGCGGGACTCTTCGCGAGCCCGTGTCTTCGATGTCGCCGCGTACGCCGCGGCGACGGAGCTGACGATGCCCGCGGTGCAGCCGATCGTGATAGCGAACAAGGGAATCAGGATCCAGATGTCGTCTGCGATTGCCTCGATGAGCTGTTCCATTGGTCCGTCCTCCCTATTCCTCGTCGTCATCCGATGCGCGCATGAGCCGCTCGCCCTGCTCGGGGGTCATGGAGCCCTCGGCGATGTACGCAGCGATCTCTCGACGGGTGCGCTCGCGGGCCCGCACCTTGATCGTCTCCTTCACCGTCCCGAAGACGATGGCAACGATCGCGATGAGACCGATGACCGTCCAGAACATGTTTCCTGCCATCGCTTCGATGAGCTTGTCCATCGCACCTCTCCGTGAGCGTTCGTCCTTCCGATCAGTGAAGGATCACTTCCTTGTTGGGAACGCGGGCGTTGGGATTTCGCCGCTTCCCTATTATGGCCCGAACGGCCGAAGACGCACGCGTTTCGATGGCCTCGGCAGCCGACGCGCGGTACCTTCCAGGCCCAATGCGTCTTGAGCCGCTTCTCCAACCCGACCGAACACACATCCTGACGGACTGTTCCGACGTCTCAAGCGTGCTGCGGACTCTGGCCGAGCGGGCCCATGAGTCGCTTCGCCAG
>JBCBTA010000069.1:0-10543 GCA_039818905.1 Planctomycetota bacterium | reverse complement strand
GCGCCGGGCATCCTGGTCGTGCACGAGTGGTGGGGCCTCAACGACTACGCAAAGCTCAGGGCCCGCAAGCTGGCCGAGCTCGGTTACGTCGCCTTCGCGTGCGACATGTACGGCGAGGGGCGCACCTCCGACACGGTTCCCGGCGCGCAGGCGCTGAGCTTTGCGTAGTCGTTGAGGCCCCACCACTCGTGCACGACCAGGATGCCCGGCGCGTCCTCGGCGTCGGCGGGTGCTGCGAGGTAGCCGACGTATGGCTGACCATCGACCTCGTACCGGATGGTGCGGGTCTCGATGTCGGCGGCGGACACGACGGAGCCGTGCAGCAGCAACAGGACGACGACGAGCGGTCGGAGCAGGTGTGCAGTGCGCATGCCAGAGCATACGAGAGGCCGCATGCTCAGGAAGACTGGGCGGCGGTCTCGCGGGGGGAGATCAGGTAGAACCGCGCGATGGACGCGTCGAACTCCGAGCCATCGTCGCGCTGCATCGTGTACGTACCTTCCATGGTTCCCCATGGGGTTTCCAGCGGTAGGTAGCTCTCGTACTCGTGGCGCTCGCCCGGCGGGATGTGCGGCTGCTGTCCAACGACGCCATCCCCCTCGACGACGTGGCTGGCCCCATCGGCATCGGTAACGAGCCAGCTCCGGCGACGCAGCGTTACGGCGTGCACGCCCTCGTTGGCGATGCGGACGCGGTACACCCACACCCACTTCCCGTCGGCAGGGTGGGAGTGCTCGGAGAGGAAGATGGGTGTCACCGAGACGCGGACCCCCTCTGTCACCGCTTCGGACCCGTATTTGCTCTCCGGCAATGGCATGGACGAGAAGGATAGCGGGCCCACACGCCGCGGACAGCACCCTCGAATTTTGGTGGCGCGCTGTAAAGCTGGGCCGTTGTGGAGGTTCGAGTCCATGGCGCCGGTAGCCCGCGGGCGAAGCGGCGGTTTTGGCCTTGACCTGGCGGCGGAATCTGACACCTTGATCTCGTCGCAGGAGAGTCACGTCTTGGTGTAACTCGGGGGTTGTTTCGGCACACGAGTCATCGTGGCGCGCGTCAGCGACTGCGTGCGTCCTGAGCGTGGGTTTGCGCCCGCGCCGAGGAGGCACCCTGCATGCCCCGCCCTCGACTGTGGAGCGCGCTGTGCGCGTGCTCGATCGTGAGCGCTGTCTCGACGAACGCGTTCGGCGCGACGACGTCTTCCACACGCTCGATCGTTCCCGATCGGCCCACGGCCGGTGACGAATCACTCTTCGGCATCACCCTGACGCGCACCGATACAGGCGAGTCGGTCACGCAGATTCGGACGATGCGCCCCACCGCCCACGGCTGGAGCACGGATCTTGACGATCCGCACGTCCAGGGTGGCGCGCGAATCAACGAGGGCCGCAGACTCGAGGGCAACAGGAAGATCGTGGACCTGTGGTTCGAACTGCAGGCGTTCCCGGTCGAGACGATCGTGTCGGCGTTCGTCTACGAAGCACGCTTTCCGATCTACCACGATGCCTCCGCCTCGCTGGAGGCCTCGATCGACGTGACGGATATGGATGGCGACGGCGCGGCGATCATGCCCGAGCGCTCCCAAGCGTACGTCGCGCACTACAACGAGTTCGCCGGCCCGGCCTTCGGCGGGCTGTTCCCGCACGGCGTGCTTGCGAGCGCTCGCAGCGGCTCGCGGATGGCGGAGGCATATCCCGCACCAGGTGAGTTCGCGCCGTTCCCCGAGGACGTCGTTGTCACCGGGGCGAGTGCGACGATCGTCTTCCGACTCAGTGCCAACGATCACGTGCACTTTCGAAGCACGTACACGGTGGTGCCGGCGCCCGCGAGTGTGATGCTGATGCTGGCGGGAACCGCGAGCCTCATGCCGCGGCGACGGCGCTGACAGATCACTTCGCACTCGAGAAACGCAAAGAGCCCCGGACGGTGCCGGGGCTCTCTGTGATCGTTTCGTGGATGCTCTTGCGAGCGGATCAGCGGCGACGACGCGCCGCGACGAGGCCGGCCACGCCCAGAAGCGAAGCCACGCCCGGTGCCGGGATGAAGTTGTAGGTGATCATGACGTTGCCCGACGCGATGACGGGGGCGAAGCCGCCGCCGACGCCACTGGCTCCGGAGATCGAGAAGGCCGTCGTGACGTCGAAGTCGATCTCGAAGGTGTCGAGACCGATGTAATCGGCGTAGAACGCCGTGTTGATGAAGCCCATGCTCATGTCCGAACCGGGCCCACCGATGATCTGGTCGTCGTCGCCATCACCCTCGAACTCGGGCGTCCCGATCGGATCGACGCCCTGGTGTCCGGTGAGGTTGAACGTGGCGAGGTTGAGCACATCGACGTCCGCCGTGACGGGCTGGAACGCGCCGTCGAGGAGCGTCACGTCCGTCGAGCTGATCGAGCCGGTCGCACCGAACTCAACGTCAACCGTGCCGGGCTCAACGCCATCGTTGTCGGCGAACGCGGAGCCGCCGTCGATGTCGAGCTGCACCTTGACCTTGATGCCGGTCAGCGTCAGCGTGCCGCCCTGATCATCAAACTTGTCGAAGGTCAGCGTGCCGCTGAAATCGGGCGTCGTCGGCCCAAACGACTCGGTCTGCATGATCGTGCCGGCAGCGGCAGTTGATCCTGCAACCAAGACAACAGCGGCAGCGCCGCCAATCAATGCCTTACGCATTCCGTGTCCCTCTCTCCCTCTCTGACGGGGCGACCCCAATCGCACACCGTCAGTGACTGTTTCTCCACCAACGGAAGCAGCATGAGGTCGTTTTCCTATGCTGTCAAGGGGCGTATCCCCCCTGGTCAGGCCAGAATTGGGACACGTCAGGCCCGGGACATCCAGGATGAGAAGCTGGGGGAACTACGGACGGATTCTTGTCGAGTTCCGTACCGTTTCCACGATTTCCCCTCGTCGTCGCTATACATTCCGCCGTAGCGCATGCGTTGCGCCTAGAGGAGACTGCTGTTTCGGTGAGGGGTTCCGTGCTTGTCGCCGCCGTGTGGGCAGCACCCGTCGTGGGTGCGGGCTGCGCCATGGGCTCCCATGTCCTGTACTGGACCGACCGGACGGAGGGCGCGATCCTCAGCGCAGCGTTTGATGGATCGGGCATGACGACCCTCGTGAGCGGCCTCAATGGCCCACAGGGGCTGGCGATCGACCCCATCCGGGCCCACATCTACTGGGCGGACTCCACGGATCTCAACATCAAGCGCGCCAACCTCGACGGCAGCGGTGTCACGACGATCGTCGATGGGATGCTCTTTGTTCCCAAGGGCCTGGCGATCGATGCGGGCGCCGAGAAGCTGTACTGGACAGATCCGGCATTCAGCACGATCGGGCGATCGGATCTCGATGGCCAGAACGTCGAGACGCTGCTGTCCGGGCTCGCCCAGCCGCAGGACATCGCGGTCGATCCGCAGCGAGGGCGGATCTACTGGGCCTCGGGCGCCTCGGGCATTCTGATGTCCTCGATCGACGCCCCGCTGGCGGTCCCGCTGTCGCAGAACTTCGCCGGCAGCACGACGGTCGTGTCGCTGTCTCCAGATGGTGGGCGGGCGTATTGGGCGGCGTCGAGCCGCATCTCCTTCACGTCCACGACGCCGGACGGATGCACCGTGGACCTGCCCGTCTTCCTGTCCGATGCGCTCGGACTGGCGGTGGATCCGGCGACGGGCGACATCCTCTGGACCGAGGGCACCGAGATTCGGCGCACGGATGCCAGCGGGCAGGCAATAACGACGGTGCTGTCCGGCCTGTCCCAGCCATGGCGTCTGGCGATCGGCCCCGCCGAGGTCGCGCCAAGCATTCTGGATCATCCCATGTCCGTGGTGGCGGCCAACACCGACGTGGAGATCCTGCACGTGGAAGCTGCGGGTTCGGCTCCGTTGGCATACCAGTGGCTTAGGGATGGACTGCCGCTGCCTGCGGGTGGCACCTACGCCGGCGTGCACAGCCCGAGCCTGACAATCGGCCCGATCGGGTTGGAGCAGGTCGGCACCTACGCGTGTGTGGTGACCAATGCGCACGGTGATGCGACATCCCAGCCAGCGGTACTGGCAGTTCGAGCGTGCACGGCGGACATCACCGGTGACGGCCAGGTCGATCTCGCGGACTTCGCGGCGTTGTCACTGTCCTTCGGATCCATCGACCTCGTTCCCGGCACCTGCAGCGGTCGCGCGGTGGGCGACATCGATGGAGACGGAGCCGTCACACTGGACGACTTCGCGATGCTGTCCACGGACTTCGGCTGCCAACGCTGACATCCTCTCGATTCGCCATCTCCGGCGAGCTACAACTCCATCTCTGTGCATTGGAGGTGTCATGTCCACGGATGCGTTGCGCTTCGAGTCGCTGGGTGATGTGCTGCACCATGCCGAACGGATCGCCGCGGGCTCGGGCGAGACCACCGGCAACTGGAGCGCGCCGCAGATCATCGATCATGTTCGGCGGGCGATCACGTGCTCACGCACCGGCTTTGGCGACGTGCGAGTCCCAGCGCTGCTCCGCCTCGGGGCCCGGATGATGCGCGGCCGCTTCCTCAGCCGCACAATGCCGACGGGCGTGAAGTTTCCGCCGAGCGCGCGATCGGTCTTCGAGCCGCCTGCGGATATCACGATGGATGAGGCGATGGCACTGCTGCGCGACGAGGTCAGGCAGTCTTCGACGCCCGGCACGATGACGCAGCCGAGCCCGATCTTCGGGCGCATGACGCACGAGCAGTGGGTGAAGCTGCACTGCCGTCATGCGGAGATGCACTTCGGGTTTGCCGATGCCGGCGCGGCGCCCGCCGGCTGACGCACCCCCAATAGACGACATCTCAGGACAGCGGCGGCGGCCGAATTGGTGTCGGCGCGGCAGGAGATTGCGGTACCATCTCGGCCATGGATGACGCCTCCCACGATTCCGGCAACCCGAACGATGTCGCGGAGGCATCGTGGAACGCGCTGACCGCCGACCCGGCGGTGGGCGTCGCCGTGATCGATGTGACAGGCGAGATCCACTACGCCAACGAGCAGATCGCCTCGATGTTCCTCGGCAGAACCGGTGACGAGATCGTCGGGCACACGCTCTTTGAGCTGTATCCGCCGGAGTGGGCGACCGAGCGCGTGCGCGTCTTCATGGACATTCTGCAGACGGGCAAGCCGGCGATCATGCGTCACATCCGCCGCGGCGTACAGCTGCAGTCGGCGATCCATGCCATTGACACTCCGGACGACCTGCCGCCGCGCTTCCTGACGATCACGCATCGTGGGCAGACAGACGCGGATGAGGAGCGCTTCGAGGTGATCGAATCGGAGTTCGCCAACCTCGGCCCGCTGGACAAGCTGACGACGCGCGAACTCGAGGTGCTGTCGCTGATCAAGCAGGGTCTGAAGCTCAACGACATTGCCAAGCTGCTGCACCGTTCGGTGAAGACGATCGACAATCACCGCTCGTCGATCATGAAGAAGCTGGGCGTTTCAAGCCGCGTCGAGATGGCCAAGATCGCCGAGATGGCGGGCCTGGAGATGCGCGACGCCGGGCTGCGAAGGGTGTAGGCGGAAGGCACAGAGGCACAGAGGCACGAAGGCACAGAGGGGAAGGCAGGAGGCGCTTCGGCTTTTGCCATGTGCGATGTGTGCGTGGTCAGAAAGGGCCCATGGGACGCGCCATGGGCACTGCAGTCCGCCCGTGACGCGTCCCATGTCGTTGTCAGCGCGATCACATCCGCTTGGCCGAGAGAGGAGACGAACACAACAGGGTGTTGGTCAGTTGAAGGAACGGTCGTCGCGGCGTGGTCGGCCCGGTTCTCAACCATGGCCCCGAATACACACAGGCCTGGGTGGGGCCAACTCCCAAACCCGTACCTATCCCAAGTGTGGCCCAGATTCGGGGTCCTGAGAACCGAGAAATGGGGTGTTCGCCGGAATCTCACACACATCCCTATGGAATCCCTTACCAGGGGGAGAAGGGGGATGCGGGTTTGTCATCGGGAGGGATGAGGGAGATCGACCGCGCGGTCGATGGCATCATCTTGTCGCGGAGTCTCGGGTGTCACGAACGACCGAGCTGCCCGGTCGAGCGTATTCCCCGGCACGACTGGTCTCACACCTCCGGTTACCCTTCGTGGTGTTGTGCGCGCTGTTGGCGCGCCGCACTTAGCGTTCGCGTCAGTATGCGTGGGAACTCATCTCTTGCAGGTGCGGCGTGACGCAAAGGCAAAGGCCTTGATGCAAGACTGTGCGACGCCAGAAGCGACCATGGCACACCAAGCTACTTCGGGGCCACATCGAAACCACCCATCATCCCTCATCGCCGCCGAGCGAACTCGTATAGTCGCGAAGCCACTCCCCAAGGCTAGCACTCTGCTCCTTCGACACTTCGCGGTGCATTCGGACCCACTCAATGAAGTCCTGGATGGCTTTCACGCCACCCACCTCCATTACCTCAAACCAACGCAACCGCAATTCTCGTTCATCGTAAGGACCTCCAGGAGCAGCCAAGACCACATCACGGAAGCGCTTTCGAAAAAGCTGGTGCTTGACGTCAACCGGGTCCTGGTAGAACAGGAGTGAGAATAGCCCAACCGGCACGGCAATGACACAGAACGGGATTACAGTAGACGAAGGCGTATCGAATAGAGCCCGGACCGGACTCCAGCAAAGAAACAACCCAATAAATCCGGCAGCCAATAGAGTAAGGCTGAGAACTCGCCCGGTGACCAACTTGAGAAGAGTCTCACTCATCTTTCGAACCTGATAGATCGGCCGTACGGAATGGAAAAGGGCCGAGTGTATCAAATTCGAAGATCAGGCGACGCCACTCGGCCTCAAGTTCGGCCGAACGAGCCGTTCGTACGCTGGTACGCATGCCAGAAAGACCAAGATCCCAACGAATGACCCGACGACGATCGCGAGCGAGGGCTTAGGAACTCCAATCGCCGTCGTTATCGCAAAAAAGACAACTCCAGTTAGTATCCCGACACCCACGGCCCCCAGAACGACTCTTGAAAGAAGTCGAACCGGAGCCAGTGAGTCTGCCGGACTACCGACTTGGTCCGCAGCAACCTGAGTCGTGAAATCTATCTCAACGCCAAGCTCCGTGAGCGCAACTGAAACCTGAGCAGGATCCAGCGTGCCTCCACCTGGAGCGCGTACCTCAAGCTCTTCAAGCTGTGATTGCCGGAGCCTTAGCCCTGACAAGCTCGAACCCTCAGCAATGTGAATCCCAACAAGAGACGTCCATCGAAAGTCGGACTTTAGGAGATCACAACCTGCAAAAACTACGCCAGACATCGACCCACGATCAATGGAAAGGCGAGAGATGATCGATTCTTCGGCCTTGCAGTCGATGAGCCTTGCGGATGCACAACTGCATCGGATGATCCTTGCAAAGACGAACTCGCACCCAGTGAACTGACACCAATCGAGATTGCAGCCATTGGAGAACGTGCAGCCATAGAACCTGCAATCAACGAACGAGGATTCTTGGAATGAGCAAGAATCAAAGTTCGAGTTTATGAATGTGCAGCGAATGAACGCCTTATGCTCGAAGAGTTGGCGTTCCCGTTCGAGCCGAAGACCGTCAAAGACCTCATCGACGAATCGACGCTCCCGACGAACGCGGTCTTTCCAAGCACTTTGGTGTTCTGCTGGATTGTTCGACACCTCTCGGTGGTCAGCGCAGTATCGAGACTGCACGACTGAGGGTCTTCTGCAACCGGATGCCGCACACGTACCAGGCGAAATAGGGACAGGCACAGCACGATCTACCCACTGTCGAGTCCGTGGATTACGCACTCTAACGCTGGATTCTGTCTCTGTCGCCACGGCAATGCTCCTTAGGGCGACAATCGTACCCCACTCATATCATGCTGCAATAAATGCAGGAGCAAGAAAGGGATCGCCCCCAAATGCCTAACCAAGACCGATAATGCTCCAAAATCCGGTGATTCGCGCTCAGATTCAGTACAAGGGATCCGCCTTGGGAATGTTGTGGGCTTCGCTGGTATCGAGCTGGACGAAGCGCTCGCCCTGGATGGACTTGGCCGTGTCGTCGTCCACGTAGTCGGAGTGGCAGGAGGCTTTGCCGCCATCTTCCACGGCGCCCTTGGCTTCCAGTGAGCCCTTGGTCTTGGCGGCGAGCTTGTGGATTTCCTCGGGCTTGAGGTAGCCGCGCTGCTCGAGGATCTTCTGCTGCTCGTCGGTCAGCGCGGCGCTCTTGACGGGCTTGCCGCGCTGGAAGGCGTCGTCCTTGCCGGAGGCGAACTCTTGGATCTCCTTGGAGATGCGGACGGAGCACCAGTCGTGGCCACACATGGCGCAGAAGTCGGTGTCCACGTCGAGGTCCTCGTCGTGATACGCCCGGGCGGTATCGGTGTCGTAGGCGAGGTCGAAGTGCTTTTCCCAGTTGAGCGCCGCGCGTGCGCGCGTCAGCTTGTCGTCCCAATCGCGCGTGCCGGGGATACCGAGGGCGACGTCGGCCGAGTGGGCGGCGATCTTGTAGGCGATGCAGCCTTCCTTGACGTCGCCGCGTTTCGGCAGGCCGAGGTGCTCCTTGGGGGTGACGTAGCACAGCATCGCGGCGCCGTGATACGCGGCGTTGGTCGCGCCGATGCAACTGGTGATATGGTCGTAGCCGGGGAAGACATCGGTCACCAGCGGGCCGAGCACGTAGAAGGGCGCACCGTGACACAGCGTGCGCTGCAGCTTCATGTTGAACTCGATCTGATCCAGCGGCACGTGGCCGGGGCCTTCGACCATGACCTGCACGCCGTGACGCCAGGCTCGCTCGGTGAGTTCGCCGATGGTCTTGAGCTCGAGGAGCTGGGCTTCGTCGGTGGCGTCGGCGAGGCCGCCGGGGCGGAGACCGTCACCGATGCTGAAGGAGACGTCGTGCTCGCGCATGATGCGGCAGATGTCGTCCCACAGGGTGTACATGGGGTTCTCGGCGTTGTGCACCAGCATCCACTTGGCGAGCAGTGACCCGCCGCGGCTGACGATGCCGATGAGGCGATCCTTCACGTACTTCAGGTGCGCGCGCAGGACGCCGGCGTGGATGGTCATGTAGTCCACGCCCTGCTTCGACTGGTGCTCGACGGTGGCGAGGATCGTCTCGGCGTCGAGATCCTCGAGCCTGCGCCCGATGATCATCGAGTAGATGGGCACGGTGCCGATGGGCACGGTGGAGTTCTGGATGATCGCCTCGCGGCAGGCGTCGAGGTCGCCGCCGGTGGAGAGGTCCATGACGGTGTCGGCCCCCCACCGCTCGGCCCACTGCAGCTTCTCGACTTCCTCCTCGGTACCGGAGGAGACGGGGCTGGCGCCCATGTTGGCGTTGACCTTGGTCTTGCTTGCCCGCCCGATGCACATGGGGTCGAGCTTGCACGCGAGGTGATTGCGGTTGGCCGGAATGATCATGCGCCCCGCTGCGATCTCGTCGCGGATCTGGATCGCCGTGAGGTGCGGCTCGCGCTCGGCGACGCGGTACATCTCCGGCGTGATGACGCCGAGACGTGCTGACTCAAGCTGCGTAACGGGTGTGAAGCCCTTCGGGCAGGTGACGTTGAGGCGACGTCCCCGGGAGTCGAGGAAGGTGTAGCTGTCGGTTGTGGTGTGCGCATCGTCGCGGGCCCGCTCGGTGCCGGCGGGGCCGAGGTCGTCGTGCGCGAGGCGTCGGACGGTCCAGCCTTCGGGGAGGAAGTCCCACGCGGTGCGGGTGCTGGGCTCGGGCATGCCGGGTGTGTCGGGGCTGGCGAACATGAATGGTCCGCCGACGTCTGCGCGGCGTGCGAAGGAGCCCGGCGACGTGCCGGCGCGCTGCGAGGAAGGATTGTGCGCTCCGTGCAGCGGTGCGCGGAAGTGTTCGAGCGACGGTCCGTCGGAGCGAGCCTCGTTGCTGTCTTCCGGCGAGGCGACCCAGGTGTCGCGCGGGGCGGTGGTGAAATCCGCAGCCTTGCGCGCAGGGGAGTCGGGGCCGAGGTGATCGGGAGTGTGTCGCGGAGTGACGGCCATCGTGGCCTCCAGTTGGCTGTGGCTCGCCCGCGGCTGCATTGCATCGGCACGGCGCAGTGGCGCTGCCGTCGCAATCCCTCCGCCGGTACGAACCGGATCAGGTTCAACGGGTGCCTCTCAGCCCGACGCCAATCGGCGTGGACGCCCCGTGCGAACGGTGTACTCAGAGCGTAGGCGGAGTCGCCCCGAAGCACAAAGCCGGCCTGGAGGTGCAATCAGCGGCCGTCGGCGTCCCGCAGCCACTGCTCCATCACGATGGGAATGCGGCGCACGGGCTGCGAGACCTCGATGCTGGCGTGGTCCGTGCCGGGCACCACGGCGAACTGCGCGGGGTCGAGCTGATGCTCTCCCTCGCGGAGGGCCTCGAAGAGCAGCGCCGCTCCCATCGCGAGTCCGAACTGGTCATCCGCGGCGGCGAAGATGTGGGCCCGCTCGCGGAGCAGTGCGGCGCGCTCGGGCTGCTCGCGGACGAGGTGGGCGATGTCGAAGCTCCGCCAGGCTTCGGCGACCTTCGAATCGATGGCGCCCGTGTTCGGATCGAACAGCGCGACAATGCGC
>JBCBTA010000068.1:0-10650 GCA_039818905.1 Planctomycetota bacterium | reverse complement strand
TGGCACTTCTGGCTCGCAACGCTCGGCATCTTCATGTACTGGCTCTCGATGCAGTGGGCCGGCATCACGCAGGGGCTGATGTGGCGTGCATTCAACGCCGACGGCGCCCTGGCTTATCCCGACTTCGTCGAGACGGTCACCAAGCTCATGCCGATGTACGCGATCCGCGCAGTCGGCGGCGTGCTGTACCTCGCCGGCGTCGTGATTGCCGGATGGAACCTGTACATGACCTGGCGCGGCCGCCCACCGAAGTACGAGACCATCGTGCATTCCGCGCCGTCGTTGCGCAATGCGCCGTCGCATCCTGAGACGGTCTACCGTTCGAGCCAGCCTGGTGTGGTCGGTGCGGTTGATCAGCTGACGGAGCTGAGCTGGCATCGCCGCTGGGAGCGGGTGCCGATCAAGTTCACGCTGTGGGTGATCCTGTCGGTCAGCATCGCGTCGATCTTCTCGCTGGTACCGATGTTCGTCATTCAGTCGAACATCCCGACGATCTCCACGGTCAAGCCATACACACCGCTGGAGCTCTACGGCCGCGACATCTACCTCGCCGAGGGCTGCTACAACTGCCACTCGCAGATGATTCGGCCGATCTGGGCCGAGACGGTGCGCTACTCCGAGTACTCCAAGGCAGGTGAGTTCGTCTACGACCATCCCTTCCAGTGGGGGTCGAGACGCATCGGCCCGGACCTGGCCCGCATCGGTGAGAAGTACAGCCACGACTGGCACGTCAAGCACTTCGACAACCCACGTGCGATCGTGACCGGCTCGATCATGCCCGCCTACCCGTACCTCCTCGAGCAGGAGATCGATTGGGGGCAGGTGCAGCGTTCGGTGGACGCGATGGCTCTGCTCGGCGTGCCCTACACCACGACGGAGCGCATGAACGCGGTCTCCATCGCTGAGGACCAGGCTGCACAGATCAATCAGGAGCTGATCGATCAGGGTGGCGCAACGGACGTCGGTGGGACCAAGGTCATCGCGCTGGTGGCCTATCTCCAGCGCCTGGGTACCGACCTCTTCGCGGAGGAAGAGGCCGAGACGACTGAGGAAGCGGCCGAGACGATCGAGGGAGAGGAGTAGCTTCGATGCTGAAGGAACTGGTCAGCGAGATGGGGCTCACCTTTTTCCCAATCGCGTCGCTGGTGCTGTTCGTTGCGGTCTTCCTCAGCGTGCTGCTGTGGACACTGGCACGGTACGACCGCAGGTTGACGACGTCGATGGCCGCCGCACCATTGCAGGACGCGCCGGTCGCTGAGGACGCACAATCGGAGGGGCAGAACTGATGGCACGCCATGAGGAAAAGCTGCTCGATCATGAGTACGACGGCATCCGTGAGTACGACAATCCCACGCCGGGCTGGTGGCACCTGCTCTTCTGGGGTGGCATCGTCTTCGCGGTCGTCTACGGCCTGTGGATCCACGGCAGCATCTTCGGGACATCGCCCGAGCAGCGATGGTTCCTGGCGGAGCAGGCGTACAACGAGAAGCTCTTCGGTGAGCTCGGCACGCTTGAGAACGACGCGTTGACGCTTCGTCAGATGGCCAACGACGAGAAGTGGATGGCACTCGGCAGCAGCATCTTCGTCTCGAACTGTGCGCAGTGTCACCTCGCCGACGGCGGCGGTCTGACGGGTCCCAACCTGACCGACGACCACTACAAGAACGTCAAGGAGATGACGGATCTCTATGACATCGTGACCAACGGCATTTCTGCGCTTGGCATGCCCGCATGGGATACACGCCTCGGGCAGAATCAGCGCGTGCTGGTCGCGGCGTATGTCGCGACCATGCGTGGCAACAACATCCCTGGCAAGGCCCCGGAAGGTGACATTGCGCCGGAGTGGGATCTGAGCGCACCGCCGTCCGACGACGCCGCAGCGGAGTAGTCACCGACGTACCACGGCTGTACGAGAGGCGCACCGCATGGAACCTGAGAAGACCAGCAGCGATCCACTGCACGCTCCAGGACGACTTCTCTCGACCATGAACGAGGATGGGTCGCGCCGGTGGCTGCGCCCGCGCGTCTCGGCGGGACGTTTCTGGCATGCCCGGCGTGTCGTGGCGTACGCGCTGATCGTGATCTTTGCGCTCGTGCCGCATCTCTCGATTGGTGGCAAGCCCGTGCTCCTGCTCGATGTCGTCAAGCGGGAGTTCACGATTCTTGGAACGACCTTCCTGCCGACCGACACGGTGCTGATGGCGCTGCTGATGGTGACGCTGTTCGCCTCGATCTTCCTGATCACCGCACTCTTCGGGCGCATCTGGTGCGGCTGGGCCTGTCCGCAGACGGTGTACATGGAGTTTCTGTATCGGCCCATCGAGCGGCTCTTTGACGGCGCTCCGGGCAAGAAGCAGCGGATCAAGGGGGCCAAGGGGCCCCGCAAGGTCGCGAAGTACGTGGTGTTCGTGCTGTGCTCGCTCTTCCTGGCCCACACGTTTCTTGCGTACTTCGTGCCGCCACGCGAGCTGATCACGTGGGTGACGCGATCGCCTTTTGATCATCCGACCGCCTTCCTGGTGATGGCCGTGACCACCGGGCTGATGCTCTTTGATTTTGGGTTCTTCCGCGAGCAGGTCTGTCTGGTCGCGTGCCCCTACGGCCGACTGCAGGCTGCGATGCTCGATCGTCAGTCGATGATCATCAGCTACGACGAGCGCCGGGGAGAGCCGCGCGGCAAGCTCCGGCGCAAGCGTCGCAACAGCAAGGCTGAAGGCGTCAGCCTCAAGGTGATCGCGGAGGAGAGTCCGGGTGACTGCATCGACTGTCACATGTGCGTGACGACGTGTCCGACGGGCATTGACATCCGGGACGGCCTGCAGATGGAGTGCATCGGCTGCGCCCAGTGCATCGATGCCTGCAACAGCATCATGGACAAGGTGGGCAAGGCTCGTGGCCTGATTCGCTACAGCTCGCGTGCTGCCATGGAGGGTGAGCGGACACGGGTGCTGCGGCCGCGCATCGTGATCTACCCGGCGGTGATCGCGATCATGTTCACAGTCTTTCTGATCTTCCTCGGTGGCAGGCAGACGGGCGAGGCACAGATGCTGCCGCGCCAGGGCATGGCGTTCTACGAGATCGAGACGGGTGAGATCGTCAATCAGGCGCGGGTGCGACTCGTCAATCGTGCAGAAGCCGACGCACCTTTCGCCTTCGCCGTCGAAGGTATCGACGGAGCCCGGGTAATCCTCGAGGAGCCGGAACTGATCCTCGCACCCGGGGAGTCACGCGTGATCGGGTTCATGATCGCCGTGCCATCCGATGGATTCGGCCCTCGGGGACAGAAAGAAGCAACAGTGAACATCACGCAGCCCGGCGTTGCGGATGGATTCACCAAGGAATTGCGGTACAACATCTTCGGCCCGCCAAGTGGTGGAGGTGGTTCGTGAAGCTGATGCGTCCACACATCTTCTGGCCGGCGTTCATCGTGTCGATCTTCATGGTGAGCGTTGTCTTCATGGGCATCCTGCTCTCCCTGGCGACCGGTGATCCCAATCTCGAGGTTGAGCCCGATTACTACGCTCGAGCGATGTCATGGGACGAGCGCCAGGCTCTTCGGGCATCAAGTGCGCGCCTTGGATGGCGCACTGACATCACGCATGAGGGCGACGTCCTCCGTGTGACGGTCCACGATGCAGACGATGTCCTGGTCGGCGACACGATTCGTGTCATGGCGTTCCACCGAGCCTTGCGGTCGGAGGCTCACACGCTCGAACAGACCGCCGATGAACCCGGTGTCTTCACGCTACCGCTGTCGCCCCCAAAGGCGGGCTTGTGGAATGTCGCGCTCGAGGTGACGTCGGGCGACGTGCTGTACATCGAGGATGTTCGTCTTCGGATCGACAAGGACGGCTGATGATCGCGGCCCTGTTCATCACGGTCTTCCTGGCCAGCCTGCTCGGCAGCATGCACTGCGCCGGCATGTGCGGGGCGTTCGTCCTCTTCGCGGTGGGCATGGGCGACGAGCAGCGCCCGTCCGCCACCCGCCTGCACGCTGCGTATCACCTTGGGCGACTGGCGACGTACGTCCTCCTGGGTGTCGCGGCCGGCGTCGCTGGCAATGCCCTGGACCTTGGTGGGGCCATGGTCGGCATCAATCGGGTGGCCGCGATGCTCGCAGGCATCACGATCGCGATGTTCGGCGTCGCCGGCATCCTCGCGTCAACGGGCGTCCGTGTGCCCAAAGCCAAGGCGCCGCAGATCCTGCAGACAGCGTTGATGCACGGGCATCAAGCCGCGGCTGGCATGCCGCCCATCGGGCGTGCCCTTGCGACAGGTCTGCTGACGACGCTGCTCCCATGCGGCTGGCTGTATGCATTTGTCGCTGTTGCGGCAGGGACGGCCAGCCCGGCGGACGGCGCGCTCGTTATGGCGGCGTTCTGGCTTGGAACCGTTCCGGCGCTGCTTGCCGTCGGCGTGGGATTCCGAACGCTGTTCGGTCGGTTCGGTCGGCGTCTGCCGCTGATCGCCTCCTCGGCGCTGGTGGTCGTCGGTGTGTCGGCGCTCGTGTGGCGAGTGGACCTCATGGATGTCGTACCGACGACGTACCAGCGGATTGATGCTCAGGGCGGTGTGGTTCCCGGATCGATGGGCGACGTTCCGAGCTGTCACGATGGCCCGTGATCGGTCCGCCACGATCTCCTGTACACACTGCGATCTTCCGGTTCCCAAAGGCCTTGTCCGGGAGGATACCGAGGAGCAGTTCTGCTGCGGTGCCTGTGATCTGGCGTACCGCACCATTCATGCAAGCGGGCTCGACAAGTACTACGAACTCGCGCGCGCCATGCGCGGTGATACCGAGCGGCCCGCCGCGGGCACCGGCAAGGCCTACGGCGAACTGGATGATCCAGTCTTCGAGGAGTTGTACGTCCAGCAGGAGCCTGACGGGACGTGCCAGACGGAGTTGGTCGTCGATGGCATGCACTGCGCCGCGTGCGTCTGGCTGCTGGAGCGTGCACCGAGCGTCGTGGATGGCCTCGTCGATGCCCGGGTGAACTACGGCAGATCTCGCCTCGCGCTTCGCTGGGATCCCGAGGCAACCCAGCTGAGCGCGATTGCGCGGAGTGTTGACAGTCTTGGCTACGCCCTGCGCCCTGCCAGGGGAAGCAGCGGCAGGGAGTCCAAACGTCGAGAGCATCGACGCATGCTGATCCGCGTCGGCGTCGCCGGGGCCCTTGCCGGGAACGTCATGCTTGCGTCGGTCTCACTCTACGCCGGCGCATTCAGCGGCATGGAGGCCGAGTTCGAGGCGATGTTCCGGTGGCTGAGCATGGGCCTCGCGCTCCTGTCACTCTTCTGGCCGGGCTCGGTCTTTCTCCAGGGAGCCATGACGGCCCTGCGCCTGCGGGTGCCGCACACCGATGTTCCGGTCGCGTTGGGGCTGATGATCGGCGCAGCTGCCGGCCTGTATCACACCATTCTCGGACACGGAGACATCTACGCGGACTCGCTGGCGATGCTCATCTTCCTGCTGCTCGTCGGGCGGTGGGTCCAGATGGTGCAGCAGAACTCGGCGAGCAATGCCGTGGAGCTCTTCTCGGGGATTACGCCATCGACGGCGCAGCTCCTGCGTGATGGCGAATTGGTCGATGTGCCGGTGGAGGCGCTGCGCATCGGTGACATTGTCGAAGTCGGTGTGGGCGCTGTCGTTCCTGCAGATGGCGCCGTGACGTCGGGCCGCTCCAGCATCAACGCGTCCCTCCTGACCGGCGAGTCGCGTCCGGAGTCCGTCGGCGAGGGCGACGAACTCGACGCCGGCGTTCTCAACCTGACCTCGCCGCTGCGCATGATGGTGTCTCGGACAGGGGCCGAGACGCGTATCGGCCGGCTGCTGGAGATGCTGGAACGCGCCAGCGAAACGCGGGCCCCGTTCGTACGACTGGCGGATCGCATTGCCGGGCGATTCGTGATCGTGGTTCTCATCCTGGCGACGCTCACTCTGCTTGGTTGGCTGCTGATCGAGCCATCGAAGGCCATCGACGCCACAACAGCGCTGCTGATCGTCACATGTCCCTGCGCTCTTGCGCTCGCGACGCCCCTCTGTGTCGCCGCGGCGATCGGGAGCGCGTCGAAGCGCGGCATGTTCATCAAGGGCGGCGACACACTCGAGGCGCTGGCGCGGACGCAGAAGATCGTGCTCGATAAGACCGGGACCATCACGGAGGGTGACAGCCGCGTGGTCCATTGGGAGGGGGACGCAGACGTCAAACGACTGGCGGCGGCAGTCGAGCAGAATCACGAGCATCCCGTCGCGCGCGCCATTCTCGAGACCTCGGCTGGGCCGCCGGTCGCGCATGACGTCGAGGCGAGTCCGGGCAAGGGCGTCCGCGGTCGGGTTGACGGGCAGTCGATCATCGTCGGATCGGCCAGGTACGTGCTGGAGGAGATCGAGGTCGGCGATCCGCCCGACTGGGTGTCGGCCTCGATTGCAGAAGCGCTTGAGCAGGCCTTGACGCCTGTCCTGGTCGCCGTCAACGGAGCAGTCCGCGCGGTCGCGCATGTTGGTGACGCGATACGGCCGGAGGCGCCGGCTGTCATCGAGCGTCTCCATCGCCATGGCCGCTCCGTCATGCTGCTCTCGGGAGATCGACAGGAGATCGCCGATGCAGTGTCTCGCGCCGTTGGCATCGATGACGCCCGCGGCGAGGCAACCCCCGAGGACAAGGCGGCGATCATCGATGCGATGCAGCGCGACACACACGTGGCGATGGTGGGTGACGGTGTCAACGACGCGTTGGCGCTTGGGAAGGCGACGGTCGGCGTTGCCGTGCACGGCGGCGCGGAAGCGTCGTTGGCGGCTGCGGACGTCTTCCTGAGCCGGCCCGGTCTGCTGCCGCTCGAGCATCTGGTGGAAGGTGCCCGGCGGACGTTCCGGGGTATCCGCATCACGCTCGGCTTCTCGCTGCTCTACAACGTGACGTGTGGCTCGGTCGCGATTGCCGGACTCATGAGTCCGCTGCTCGCCGCGGTGCTCATGCCGTGCAGTTCAATCACCGTGATCCTGCTGGCTCGATTCCTGCGGACGTTTGATGGACCTGAGGGCTAAGCTCAGACATGGCCGTCGTCTTCATCGCGGTCCCCGTCACGCTGCTCCTTGCAGCGGGGTTCGTTATCGCGTTCGTGCTGTGCGCACGACGGGGACAGTTCGACGATCTTGAGACACCGGCGGTCCGGATGCTCTTCGACGACGACGAACCGCCGCGCACCACAGGTGAGCAGTAAGCACGGACGTGTACAGACACCGTCAAGGCTCCGCTGCGCGGTACACTGATCGGCGAGGAGTCTGCTCATGCCCTTCCTCCGAACCGGCTGCCTTGTTGCGGCCGTAGTCATCACCTGTGGATGTGCAAGCACACCCACCAATCCATCATTCGATCTCTCCATCAGTGATGCCGAGGCCGCGCTCGTCGATATGGCGGAAGCGCCGGTGCCATTGCGGCGTCCGCTCGTCATCGTGGCGGGGTGGGGGGATCCCGGATTCGCCGACGCGTACATCGCCGACATCATCACGCCGCGTCTCGATGATGACCGCATCATTCGCGTCAGCTTCTCCGATTTGAAGACCTTCGAGGCCTGCCGCGAGCATCTGGTGGCTGCCGTGGACGAGGCATTTCCCACGCAGGGCGGCGCGTCAACGCGTGAAGTGGATGTGGTCGCCAATTCCATGGGTGGCATCATCGCGCACTATGCGGCTGATCCGGATGGCGGTGGCCGTCACCTGCGTGTCGTGCGGCTCTTTGCCATCAGCTCACCCTTCCTTGGGGCGAAGGCGGCGGGCAATGTACCGACCACGGACCCGATCCTTCTCGACATGCGCCGCGGCTCGGACTTTCTGAAGCGACTGAACGCTCCGTCTCGAAACTACCGGCATGAGCTCATTCCGTACGTCCGTCTCGGCGACGCGTGGGTCGGCCAGGCCAATACCGCGCCGCCGGGCATGCATCCGTGGTGGGTCCCCGGGCGGGCATTCGAGCCGGCGCACCTCATTGCGTTCACTGACCCGCGCATCCTCGCGGACATACTTCGGCAGCTTCGGGGCGAGACGCCCTACATCTCGCCGCCCGCCGCACCGCTTCCCGGTTCCAACTGACTTGTGACGGAGAGATCGCCGTGAAACTGCAAGGTGTGTTCGTCGGTGTCATCGCCGGTGTCATGCTGTCCGGCTGCACCGCCAAGACGACCATGATGAGCGTTCCGGTCATGTTTGCGCTGGGCCAGGCGGATCCCTACGGCGAGACGGTCCCGAAGGGCGGGCCCAACGTCGAGGTCTACTACGCCACGAACCGCGAGGTCGATGAAGACAATGACTCCGTCGGGCGGTATCTCGATGGGCGCGGCAAGCACCTCAAGCTTGGGAAGGCCACGGTGCGCATCGGGCCCGAGGGGGGGACCTGGGATGAGGCTCGCGAACGTTCTTTCGACAGGTGGCGTGACCGCGCCCTTCCCATCGAGGTTGTTGATATCGATGAGAAGGCGGTTCTGCGCGAGAGCATCTCGTGGCTCGATGACGCGTACGACGACCCCGAGACACTTCGACTGCAGCAGCAATTCGCCCGGACAATCAATGACGCGCTCGAGGCGTCTGAGGGCGATGACATCACCATCTTCGTGGCGCCCTTCAAGGTGGATTTCAATACCGCTGTACTGACCGCCGCGGAGTTTCATCACTTCGGTGGGCGGAAGGGTGTCTTTTTGGCGTATTCCTGGCCCACCAAGCTGGGGACGCTCGATTACTTCTCCGCGACCGAGAGCGCATACGCAGGCGTGCGTGATCTGCGGATCCTCATCGAATTCCTCGCGGACAGCACATCAGCCCGCAAGATCCACCTCATGACCTACTCCGCCGGCGCCCGTGTCCTCAGCTACGCTCTGCACGAGCTGCGGCTGCAGGTCGATGAGCTGGATCTGGAGGAAGCTCGCAGTCAGTTCCGCATCGGACAGGTCATCTTCACCGGGCCGGATATCGAGTGGGATCTCTTCACGCTGCATTACCAGGACGGCATGCCGGAACTCGCCGACCAGATCACTATCTACACCACGCCCCGTGACAAGGCGCTCGGGATGTCGCAGTGGGTCTTCGGCTGGCAACGACTCGGCCAGGTCGAAGCCGAGGATCTGGGCGAGCAGGGGCGCACGTTCATCGAGGAGCAGGAGCACACCAACTTCGTCTCGGTCACCAATACCGAGCGTATCGAGCGGGACAACTCCCACGGCTACTTCCGGCGCAGCCCCTGGGTCAGCTCCGACATCGTGCTGATCCTGACCAACGAGCTGCTCCCGGGAGAGCGCGGCCTCCAACGCACACCGGGCGACCCGATCTGGCGCTTTCCCGCGGAGTATGCCAGCACCGTGCCCGCCATAGCAGAAGAGCACTTCCCCATTCGAGATGTGCGCTGATCAGCCGGCGATCGGGCCGAGCGAGCGCAGTCGCTCCAGATCTTCGGGTCGATAGGAGGCCGAGAAGCGCAGGAAGCCCCCGGTCGGGCTGTCCCACGGCATCACCGCCAGACCGTGACCGTCGAGCATCCGGCCGCACGCATCCCATGCTCCACTGACGGTGGCCGAATCGATGGACTGCGGAACAGGGCACAGAACGTACATGCCGGCATCGGTTGGATAGGGAGAGAACCCGAGCAACTGCAGCACTTCCCGAAGTGCGGCCACCCGTGACTGATACGCCTCGCGGGTCGATGCCAGGTGTTCTTCATCGAGAAGGCACTGACGAGTCACCGCAACCTGCAACGCACTCGGGGGTGTCCATGCGAATTCGCCGTAGCGTGACACCGTCCGTACAAGTGTTGCCTCGCCGGTCAGGAACGCGACCGGCAACCCGGTGATCCCGAAGTGCTTGGAGAGAGCGTGCAACTCAAGTGTGGGCTGCCGCAACACGCCGGCGACTTCACCGACCAGCACCGACGGCGTCGCCTCCGTGTAGCAGAGTGGGGCGTAGGTCGCATCGTTGAAGATGATGGCATCGTCCGACAGCTGCTCCGTCAGGTGCCGGGCTGTGGTCGATGACAGCAGCGCGCCGGTCGGGTTGTTCGGTGCGTTGATCGCAGCCAGCCGAATCGGACGGAGATCGACGTCGTCAAGCCTCGGCTCGAAGTTGCGCTCCTGATCCTGCCAGCACGTCCGCACGTCCACGCCGCGCTGTGCGGCGACGCGTGCAAACGTCGGATACGCCGGCTCGATGACGAGAGCCGCATCGCCGTGCTCGAGAAGAGTGGCAACCATCGCCGTGATCGCGGGGCGCCCACCCGGGACGAAGGCGATGTCCTCGGCGGGGCGATCGATGCCGTAAGTCCTGTGCAGCATGGTCGATGCCAGTGCCTGCACCTCTTCGAGCTCTTCCTTGCGTGCAGTTCGCAGCACAAGCTCCGGTTGGCTGTTGACGGTCTCGAGCACACTGTGGGGCGGACTCGGCAACTGTCGCCCAAGAGCGAAGTCGATGACGTCCGAGCCGTACGCACGCATGCGGGAGCGGATGATGGAAAAGGGATACTCAGGCACGGCCACCTCGACAGGCTTGTCCACGCGGAGCGCATCGCTCTTCTGATTGACTTCATCCATCGCCATGCGCCGATCCTACGCCGAACCCACGGTGTGCGCGGCGGCTTCGCTGTGGGCCTTCGGCTCGATGATCTCGCTCGG
>JBCBTA010000067.1:0-10677 GCA_039818905.1 Planctomycetota bacterium | reverse complement strand
CGACGCTGGGCGACGGCATCCAGACTGCACCGTAGAAGCTCCGGAAGACGTCGGGCATCCGGTATTCCTGGGTGTTGCTGGTCGCCTCGAAGTACTGAATGATCGGCGGGTGCTCCTCGTCTGCAAGAGCGGCGCCCGCAAGGGCGAGAAGAACCGCGGCCGGCGTGGTCACAAATGCGTGGCGTCGTCGAACGTCAAGGTTCATGATCATGGGGCTCCGGATCCATCCGAGGCAGGTGCGTGTGTTTTCGCTGACATCGACGCGTCGCCCTGGCATGACGATCGCGCTCTGTTGGTACGCAGAATGATGGCGTCGAGATGGCCGGAGTAAACCGTTTTACCGAAGTTTTCGGGCACCAATTCCGGTCAGCGCCCGAACAGCGACTTCTCGACGCTTAGTAAAACGCTTTACATTGCCATTGCCGATGCATCGCGGGGGATCGCACGCCCCGTCAATCGGCTCACACCAGCAGCGTCGCCGGAGCCTCCAGCAGGCCCTTGAGCGTCTGCAGGTACCGGGCCGCCATCGCGCCGTCGATGATGCGGTGATCGCTCGAGAGCGTGCAGGACATGACAAGCCCCGGCACGACCGCGCCGTCCTTGACGACCGGCTTCTCCATCGCGCCGCCGACCGCGAGGATCGCGGCGTTGGGCGGATTGATGATGGCGGTGTAGTGATCGACGCCGTACATCCCGAGGTTGCTGAGTGTGAACGTCGCGTCACTCATCTCCTCGATGGTGAGGCCCTTCTCCCGCGCCTTGGTCGCCAGGCGCCGGGCCTCCGCCGAGATCTGGCGCAGCCCCAGCTGATCGGCATTGCGCACGGTGCCGACGACGAGGCCGCCCTCTTCCCGATCCAGCGCAATGGCCACACCAATGTTGACGTCGGCGATGAGCTCGATGTCCACCTCGTTGCCGCGTTCCTGCCAGCGGCTGTTGATGAACGGATGCTCATGCATCGCCAGCGCCACCGCGCGAATGATGAAGTCGTTGACCGACAGCTTGACGCTCTGCGAGGCAAGCTGCTCGTTCAAGCGCTTGCGCAGATCGATCAGCTCGTCCATCATGATTTCGACCGTCACGTAGTAGTGCGGCAGGGCCGACTTGGACTCGGCCAAACGTGACGCAATGGTCCGCCGCATGTTGCTGAGCGTGATGCTCCGCGACTCGAGCGGCGCGCTACCGACAGGCATCGGTGCCGGGGCCGGACGCGGCGCGGGTTGCGATACCGCTGCGCCGCCGCTGAGCGACTCGACATCCTTGCGGACGATACGTCCACTCGGGCCGGTGCCCTGGACGCGTGCGAGATCGATGCCCTTCTCCTCGGCGATCTTGCGGGCCAACGGCGAAGCGAAGATGCGATCGCCATCACCCGATGACGGTGCACCGTTTGACGTCGATGCGCCGTTGCTGCTGGCGGGCTCGGCGACGGCAGTCGCCGTCTCCGTCGTACTTCCGCCGCCGGCGGCGGCCTGGGCTCCTCCACTGGCGCCGCTGGCGGCTCCGGCCTTGATAGCGGCGGCGTCCTCACCCTCCTCGGCGAGCACCGCGATGACCCGGCCAACCTACCGTGTCACCCTCGGCGACGAAGATGCCGGCGACCACACCATCATCGAAGTTCTGCAGCTCCATCGTGGCCTTGTCGGTCTCGATGTCGCCGAGCACGTCTCCGGCGGAGACGGTGTCGCCCTCCTTCACGTTCCAGGAGACGACGGTCCCCTGCTCCATGGTGTCCGAGAGGCGAGGCATGGTGATTTCGATGGGCATGATGGGAATCCAGCTGTCGTCCGGGGGGCGTTTGGGTCTGTGGTTCGTCCGCCGATGATAGGAGCGAACGGGGCTGCAAGAAACGGAGCCAGTCTAGCGTGCTGCGAATGCCAGACGGGCCCCGAAGCCGAGGAAAAGCACACCCGTCGCGCCGTCGAGCCAGCGGGTGATCCGCGGGTTTGCCAGAGCCCGACGGACCGACGCCGCGGCACAGGCGATCAGGCTGTTGACCGCCCACGCCTGTACCACGAAGACCGACCCGAGCACCGCCAGGCCGAGCGCGGGCGATGCTCCCGCCGGATCGATGAACTGTGGCAGGAAGGCGAGAAAGAAGATCGCCACCTTGGGGTTGAGCGTGTGGATGGTGAACGCTTCGAGAAAGACCCGCCGCATCGACGCCGGCGCGCGAGCCTCAGGTGCGCTGTCGGTGCCGCTGCGCATGCGAAGCAGGGCGCGAACACCGAGGAACGCCAGATATCCGGCACCGGCGAACTTGACGATGGTGAACGCCGTCGCCGACGACATCAGCACGGCAGACAGTCCAAGCACCGCAGCGACGGTGTGGACCACGGACCCGAGCAGACCACCGGTGGCCGCCATCACGCCAGCGCTGGCACCCTGCCCGATCGAGCGCGACACGACGTAGAGCATGTCCGGCCCTGGCGTGAGGTTCAGCGCCAGGGCGGCGAGCATGAAGAGTGCGATGATCTCTGCGGTCGGCACGGTCGCCTCAGCGCAGCACGGCCTTCACAGCGTCGATGATCTTGCCCTTGTGGGGCAGGTACGCGCTCTCAAGGCTCTTGGCGTAGGGCGTGGGGACGTCGTCGCTGTTGACGCGGCGGGGCTGGGCGTCAAGCCAGTCGAAGCCCTGCTCGATGACCTGCGTGATCACCTCGCTCGCGACACTGCCGAAGGGCCAGCTCTGATCGACGGCGACCAGGCGGTTGGTCTTCTGCAGGCTCTCGAGAATGCTCTCCATGTCCAGCGGACGGATGGTGCGCATGTCGAGCACGTCGCACTCGATGCCCTCGGCGGCAAGCTCGTCCCATGCCTCCAGGCAGAAGTTCACCGGGCGCCCGAAGGACACAATGGTGCAGGCACTGCCCTCGCGCAGCTTCACGGCCTTGCCGAAGGGAATGTAGTACTCCTCCTCGGGGACGTGCGCCTTGTCGCCGAGCATGCGCTCTGACTCGAGGAAGAAGACCGGATCATCATCGACGATGGCCGTCTTCAACAGCCCCTTGGCGTCGTACGGATTGCTGGGGATGGCGATCTTCAAACCGGGCACGTTGGAGTACAGCGCCTCGACGCACCAGGAGTGCGTGGAGCCGAGCTGTCCGCCCGCGCCGTCGTTGCCTCGGAAGACGATTGGGCAGCCCCACTGTCCGCCGGACATGTACAGCATCTTCGGAACGTTGTTCAGGATCTGGTCCGCAGCAACAAGGCTGAAGGACCAGGACATGAACTCGATGATGGGACGCAAGCCGTACATCGCGGCCCCAACGCCGAGACCGGCGAATCCGTTCTCGCTGATGGGCGAGTCGATGATGCGCTGGGCTCCGAATTCCTCCAGCATGCCCTGCGACACCTTGTACGCGCCGTTGTACTCGGCAACCTCTTCACCCATCAGGAAGATGCGGGGGTCCTTGCGCATCTCCTCGCTCATCGCCTCCTTCAGCGCCTCGCGGAACTGGATGATGCGATCACCCTCGCGCGACGGCTCGTGCGAGAAGTCGGGCTTGGGCGTCTCCATGGCCTGGGCTGCGGTGAAGGCAGTCATGAGGTCTCCGAAGTCTGATCGATGGGTGCCGCTCCCCGCACCGCGGCGAGGAGCCGAGCCAGTGTAGCCGCGTCGAGGCGGTCGTTGCGTCGAACGCCCGAACAGACGTCGATCCCCCAGGGCTCCACCTGCTCGATGGCCGCCGCGACGTTGCCGGCATGCAGGCCCCCGGCCAGGAAGACGGGGATCGGTGACTGGGCGCGGATGCGCCGGCTGAGAGACCAGTTGTGGACGCGTCCCGTGCCGCCGAGCGTCTTGACGGGGAGGCTGGGGTCACCGGAGTCCAGCAGCAAGGCATCGGCATGTTCGGCGGCCTGCATTGCTTCCTCGACGGAGGACGGTCCGACGACGTGGACGACCTGGACGATCGACACCCCAGGGAGCGCGTCGCGCAGTTCCCGACGGACGTCGGGGGTCACGCGATCCACCAGTTGGATGACACTCGTGCGGCAGCGGCGGTGCTGCGCGACGATGGCGTCGGCTTCGGTCTCGCAGGTCAGCAGAAAACTGGCGATGGGCGGCGGGACTGCGGCGGCGATGCCGGCGATGGTGTCCTCGTCAATCGTCCCCGGGCCACTGGGCATGCGCGAGACGAGACCAACGGCATGGGCGCCCGCGGCGATGGCAAGACGTGCTTCGTCAATGGTCGAGATGCAGCAGATCTTGACGAACATGGTGGCTGGGAGCGCGCGGTATGAGCGGACGTATCTTAGGGACGGAGGTGCGAGATGGAGCAGCGGACATATCCCGGGCTGAAGCAGAGCGTGTCCGTCGTCGGGCTGGGCGCCGGCCAGGTCGGCAGTGGCGACGTCTCCGAGGAGCAGGCATCGCAGCTGCTCAACGGTGCGCTCGACATGGGCGTGACGCTGATCGACACGGCCCGCGGCTACGGCCTGTCGGAAGAGCGCATCGGTCGGCACATCGGACATCGCCGAGACGAGTTCACCCTGTCCACCAAAGTCGGCTACGGCGTCGAAGGCGAGGAGGACTGGACCGGCCCCTGCATTCGCAAGGGCGTGGAACGCGCACTGGGTCTACTGCGGACCGACGTGCTCGACATCGTGCACCTGCACTCCTGCCCGCCGGACACACTGGTGAAGACGGACGTCATCGATGCCCTGCACGCGTGCGTCGATCACGGCCTCGTCCGCGTCGCCGCATACTCTGGCGACGGCGGTTCACTCGACGCAGCGATCGGCACCGCGCGCTTTGGCGGCTGGATGGCGTCACTGAACATCTGCGATCAGCGCATCATCGATGCGCAGATGGCGCGGCTTGGTGGAGCAGGGTTCATCGCCAAGCGGCCGCTGGCGAACATCGCGTGGCGCTTCACCGAGCCTCCCGTCGGAGACTATGCGGAGACGTACTGGGAGCGTCTGCAGACCATGCAACTCGACCTCGGCCCTGAACCGGATGCGACGGCACTGCGCTTCTCGGCGTTTGCCGACGGCGTGACGTGCGTCATCACGGGGACGAAGAGCGTGGAGCATCTCCGCCGCAATGTCGAGATCGTCCAACATGGCCCACTGCCGGCAGAAGCGATCGACACGATTCGCGCCGCGTTTCGGCGGTGTGATGACGGGTGGATCGGCCAGACGTAGTGGAGAGGTCGCAGGACGCGCTCAGCGCTTCCGGCGGATCATGGCTCGCGCGGCCACGAGTCCGTGGCGCTCGTAGAACGGCACCAGGTGTTCGTCACACACGAGATCCGTGATGCGGTAGGCGCTGCAACGCTCGAGCATGCGCAGCGTGAGTTCGGTGCCAATACCACGGCCTCGGTGTGATGGCAGCACTTCAAGCAGTGGGATGAACGCGCTGATCACACCGTCGGTGATGGCATTGATGAAGCCAACGACAGCGTCGGCTTCCACAGCAAGGATGACATGCGTGCTGCCGCGAAGGATGCGGAGGTGTTCATCAGGCGCTGGTGGCTTGGGCCAGCCCTCAAAGAAGCCGCCGGTGAGTTGGTCGGCACGGAGGTCGTCTGCGGACTCAATGTAGGTGATGGTCATCGCAAGCACCTTCATCTGAGGCGACGCGGATCACCGCAGAAACGCCTCGGTCCGTCCCGCGGCGAAGTCCTGCAGACGCAGGATGTGCGAGGGAATCATCGGTTCGGGCAGTTCGTCGAGAGCGAACCACTCCAGCGCGAGCGTCTCGGCGGGATCCGGCATGCGCTCGGCCGGACCGGCTCCGGTGATGCGGCAGGCACACACCACCACCACGTAGTGCACCAGGTTGTCCGGGTAGCGCACGATCATCTTCTTCGCAGGGTCGCTGTAGACCGCGATGACGCGCTCCACTTCGACGTCGTAGCCCGTCTCCTCGCGCACTTCGCGGCGGAGGCCCGTCTCGATGGACTCACCTTTCGCGAGCGCACCGCCTGGCAGACCCCAATGCCGGTTGTCGGTGCGATGCTGCAGCATCACGCGCCCTTCGCCATCGTGAATGATGGCCGCGGTCGCGACGCGCAGTTCGGTGATCTCGGCCGGGTCGAATGTGTCGGGGTATTCGGACATGGGTGAAAGAAGACGCAAGAGTCGCTGAGATTCAGGACGCCCTTGGCGCGAACCACATGGTCGCCTGTTCGAGGTGATGATCGATCGTGGTCTCGTCCGGGCGGAAGAGGTCGATCCACCACTGCACCGGTTTCACGGTCCGGTGCAGGTTGTGACCTTCGTGATCATCGGATGCCGCGGCACGCAGTGAGACGGTCAGCAGGATCGCGCCGTGCGGTTCGCGGACCCGCTGCAGCTCGTCGCGCAGGCGCGGCAGGTCCGCCGCGTCGAGGTGTTCGAGCACGTCGAAGCAGGTGACCAGATCGAAGGCGTCGTCGTTGAAGGGCAGTCGCCCATCCACCTCGATCAAGCGGACACGATCGGCATCGCCACCGATGCGTGCTCGGGCGTTCTCGATTGCCACGGCGCTGACATCGCAGCCGAAGGACTCGAAGTTGAACAGCGGCGACTGCAGCAGCCAGACGACGAATCCGACGCCGCAGCCGACGTCGAGCGAGCGGCCGCGCAGTGTCGTCAGCCGCGCCCGGTGCTGCAGGACCGCCGCGAACCCGGGCGATCCCTCGGCGGCGTTGTAGCCGGGATGCTCGGCGATGATGCGGTCGTAGATGGCGGCGTAGTCGGGCATGGGCGGAGCGTGGCAGATCGCACGGGTCGCCCGAGGATACCACGGGCGCAGACCATTCACCGCCCCGGGGTGAGCGCGCCGATATGGACGGCACGGAGGTGATCATGGCACAGCTGGCGCAGGACATGGCGGTGCAGCCGCAGATCATCGAGCAGCATGAAGCATTCGGCCGGATGTACGACGCCGGGCTCGCCGCGGCACAGATGCGCGAGAACACCTGGCGCCGGCCTCGGTTCTTCCACATGACGCAGATGCTCGGCCTCACGCGTGGTCTGCCCGGCGCGACCGCGGAGCTTGGCGCGTATCGAGGACTCGCGTCCTATCTGATCTGCCGCTGCCTGCGCGATGACGACGGCTCGTTCGACGGCACAGGTCATCACATCATGGATTCGTTTCAGGGCCTGCCGCAACCGGACGACATCGATGGTGCCGATGCACGGGCCGGCGTCTTTGGCGACACCTCAGTCGAACACGTGCGCGAGACGCTGCGGGCATTCCCCGGCGTGAACATCATCGAAGGCTGGATCCCCGAGGCGCTGGCGTTCCTTCCCGAGCAGACGTATCGCTTCGTGCACATCGACGTGGACCTGCACGAACCGACGCTGGCGTGCTTGGAGTACTTCCATGCGCGCATGGTTCCGGGCGGTGTGATCGTCGTGGATGACTATGGCCCGTGGCCGACGGGCGAATGGCCTGGCTGCCGCCGTGCGGTCGAGGCGTTCTGCGCGCGCCGTGACGTGCCGTTTGCGGCGATGGACACGGGGAACGTCGTGATCGTCAAGCGATAGCGAACCTGCGTTACAGCAGCGGGTTCTTCGCGCCCTCGTGGTAGTCCTGGATGGAGCTGAGGTTGGGCTGCGGATTGACGTAGACGTCGGAGTACAGCTCTTCCTCGGGCTGCGGGTCCGGCTCGCTCTCGGCGAACTGGATCGCCTCCTTGCTGAGGTTCTTGGCTTCCTTCTGGATGGCCTTGAACTGCTCCTCGGTCAGGCATTCACGCTCGGACAGCAGGTGGTGCGCCAGGGCATCGATGCCGTCGCGCTCCTGGGCGCCGGCGACCTCTTCCTTGGTGCGGTACTTCTGCGGGTCCGACATGGAGTGCCCCTGATAGCGGTAGCACTTGATGTTGGCGAAGCCGGGGCGGGAGCGCTCGCGAAGGTCGTCGGCCCAGGGCTTGAACGCGTCGTATATGACACGGGCATCCATGCCATCGACTTCGAGGTAGTCCATGCCGTAGGCCTTGGCCTTGGTGCTCAGGTCGTCGGCCATAGTGGTGCCGCGGGCGATGTGCGTGCCCATGGAGTAGCCGTTGTTCTCGAGGACATAGATGACGGGGATATCAAAGAGGCCGGCGAGGTTGCAGGCCTCGTGGAAGGCGCCCTGGTTGAGCGCACCGTCACCGAGGTAGCACAGGCAAAGGCGCTTGCGATCGCTCTTGCCCATCACCTCGCGCTCGTACTTGGCGGCGAATGCGAGTCCGGCGCCGACCGGCGTCTGGGCTCCGACGATGCCGTGGCCACCATAGAGGTGGTTGGGCTTGTCGAACATGTGCATCGAGCCGCCCTTGCCCTTGGCGCAGCCGGAGATGCGGCCATACATCTCGGCCATGCATGCCTTGGGGTCCATGCCGCGAGCAAGCGCGTGCCCGTGGTCGCGGTAGGCGGTGATGATCGGGTCCTCGTGATCGACCGCTGCGAACGTGCCGACCACGACGGGCTCCTGCCCGATGTAGATGTGGCAGAAGCCGCCGATCTTGGCCTGCTGATACGCCGCCATCGTGCGCAGCTCGAACTCACGGATGAGCACCATCTGGCGGAGCCATTCGATGAGCGTCTCATCAGGAAGGGAGGCGGACGGGCCCGAGGGCTTGGTCTTGGTCTGCATCGCGGTCATGGGTCTCCCCGGTCGCGGCCGAGTCACGTGGCGGCCATCAGAGGCCGCTCAAGGTCATTCGATACTGACAGACAGTCTAGAGCCATGAACCCGTTCGGTGGGCGTTTGCATGGCAAGAGATCGGAATGGGGACGGCTGACCTTCAAAGGGTCAGGGCGTGCAGCCGAAGTCGCCGGCCAGGACGGTGAAGTCGCCCAGATCCACGAAGCCGTCGCCCGTGAGATCACCCTGGGACCGCAGCGCCCCCGGCCCCGCGCCGAAGTTGCTGGCGAGGATGGTGAAGTCGCCGAGCTGCGTGCCGCCATCGCCATCGATGTCGCCGGAGCAGGCCGGCGGGCCCACGACGGCGAGCAGCGTGACGGTGAGGTCCTCGCTCTGCGCTCCGGGCAGCGCCTCGTCCGACACGGTGATAGTCCAAGTCGCGGCGTAGGCCCCCTGGGCAACATCGGTATCGACCGTCGCGCCGAAGGACGCGCTGTCGCCGGGGACGATGGTGCCGGACGTGGCGACGTCGGTCGTCAGCACGGCGTCATCGCCGGACGAGGCGAGCGCCGCGATGACCAGATCCGCCGTCAGGCCTGGCGTGGACTCGAGGTTGTGGATGACGATCGGCTCCACCGGCTCCACACCGAACTGGAAGACGGTGCCGAAGTCGATGGTGATGCCATCAACATCCGCAGGGGATGCGAGCGAGCCTTCGGCGCGATCGAGGGCCACGCCGGAGATCGTGATGATGTCATCGGTGTCGCGGGCGCCCTTGCCCTCACCAGAAGCGCCGGCCTCTTCGGTCAGGTCGGTGTTGTCGATGAAGATCGTGCCGTTGACGGCGCCCGCCGTGGTCGCGAGCAGGCTGGCCCCGATGGTCTTCTGCTGCACCGGCAGCTCGATGACGCCGTTGATGTCGCGGCGATACCGGAAGCGGCCCTGGTTGTTCGCGTCCGGCGACGATGCATCGCCCGCGAGGATGACCTCGAAGGTCGTCGGATCATCGCCGAGCTTGGTGATGGTGACATCGACCGGCGCGAAGGGCGCTCCGACGAGTCCGACACCGACATCGACGGTGGTCGAAGACGAGCCGTCAGCCGCGGGCGAGGCACCAACGTGCAGCGTGCTGTCATTGGGACCGTCACCCCAGATGGTCCAGACGAACTCGGGGCGATCGACGTAGGGATTGCGGTTGCTCTGGTGGTGGTCGTAGATCTCCTGATTGCGCCTGCGCTCGCCAAAGTCCGGCGCCTCTTCATAGTGCCAGCGGAGGAGGTAGCGCAGATCACCCATCTGATTGCCGCTGGGGAAGCCATCGACGAGTGTGAGATAGGTGTAGCGCGTCTCCATGTAAAACATGGCGCGGGCCATCTCACCGCGGTAGTACTGGCCGAAGGCGCCCGGATCCCAGTAGGAACCGCCGGGGCCGAAGGGCTTGTTGCCGCGCGAACTGTTGAGGCCCGGGTTGCAGGGTCGAAGCTGGTGCAGGTCGCTGTTGTCGGCACCGGAACTGCCGACACCGAGACTGCGCGGCCAGGTGTGCTCGCGGTTCCACGTCGATCCGCTGTCCCACGTTCCCGAAACCGACGCCCCGTTGTAGACCAGCATGACGTTGCCGGGATTGTCGAGATCGGCGTCGATGTCATCGAGCGCGAACCGCGCGTAGCCGTAGTCCTGGAAGATGGCGTTGTTGGTGATGGTCGTCAGCGCACTCTTGAGCGCGGAGCCCACCAGCGGAACGCCACCCGGTGCGGTGCTGTCGTAGTACGTCGCCGGCGGGTCGAACGCGTCGGCGAAGGCCGTGCTGGAACCGGCAATGAGCAGCGCCACGAGGGCGGTGGTACGCATCGCGCCACGATGGCGCTGGGACAGGCTCGACATCTTCCACATCTCCTCAGGAGCGACATGCCACGGGCGGGCCGTTTGTAAAGACTTCCTCAAATGTAGCCGCCAACCTTTCGCGACGTCGGACGTATACCCTCATGGTGTCAGCTTTGTTCGGTCGCCAGAGGGCTCCGAAGCTGCACAACGTCCCGCAGACGCCCGATGAAGGGGGCTGAAGGACGGACTCGGAGGGCCAATGCGCTTAAGTTGGGCAATCACGGCGG
>JBCBTA010000066.1:0-10743 GCA_039818905.1 Planctomycetota bacterium | reverse complement strand
CGGTCATCCGCCCGCCGCTGCGGTGCGACTACGGCTTCCAGACGCACATCGGAGCGCGATCGTTCGCCAACTGGGGCCTGATCGCACTGGACGTGGCTCGGATCGACATCGGCGACGATGTGCAGATCGGCCCGAATGTGCAACTGCTGACGGCAACGCACCCCATCGAACCCGAGCCGCGCAGGTCCAAGTGGGAGAGCTCGAGGCCGATCCGGATCGAGGACAACGTCTGGCTCGGCGGGGGTGTCATCGTCTGCCCCGGCGTGACGATCGGGGAGAACAGCGTGGTTGGTGCCGGCTCGTTGGTGACGCGCGATCTGCCGCCGAACGTCGTGGCGGTGGGCAATCCGGCGCGTGGGCTCCGGTCCATCGATGCCGAATGAGCCGCACGATTGTGGATAGTGGGCATCGCGGCCTCCATGGGATACCGTTGCACAGAGGACCCATGCCCGTTCGCACCACGCTCCACCATCGGCACTTGCTCGGGATCGAGGATCTCTCACCCGAGGAGTTGAATCTCATTCTGGATGAGGCGGCCCGGTACAAGGCGGTCGTCGGTCGCAATGAGTCGCTCGACAGCCTCCGGGGTGCGACGGTCGTCAATCTCTTCTTCGAGAACTCGACGCGGACGCGCATGAGCTTCGAGATGGCCGCCAAGCGGCTCGGTGCGTACGTCGTCAACTTCGATGTCGCCACCAGTTCATTCCGCAAGGGTGAAACACTGCTGGATTCGGTGCAGACCATCGCGGCGCTTGGGGCGGACTACGTGGTCATGCGCCATAACAACTCCGGTGCCGCGAAGTTCATCGCGCCGCACTTCGATGCCTGCGTTATCAATGCCGGCGACGGGGAGCACGAGCACCCGACCCAGGCGCTGCTCGATGCATTCACCATCAAGGAGGCGCTCGGACGCGTCGAGGGCCTCGGCGTCTCGATTGTGGGTGACATCCTGCACAGCCGCGTGGCCCGAAGCCTGATATGGTGCCTCACCAAGCTGGGGGCCCGCGTGACCGTCGTCGGCCCGACGACGCTGTGCCCCGCGGGTCTTGGAGCACTCGGTGTGCGCGTCAGCAATGATCTTGACGAGGGGATCGCCGGAGCGGACGTCGTCTACCTGTTGCGAATTCAGCTGGAGCGCCAGCGCGTCGGGCGATTCCCTTCGCTGGGCGAGTACCGACGGATGTACGGCCTCGACGATCAGCGGCTGCGGGCCGCGAGCGATGACGTCCTGGTCATGCATCCGGGGCCGGTCAATCGCGGCGTCGAGATCACGGACGAGATCATGGGCCGCACGAGTTCACTGGTGGTGCGCCAGGTGGAGAACGGCGTCCCCGTGCGCATGGCGGTGCTCGCACTGCTTGATCGCCACGGAGGTGCAGCATGAGCGAACGCACAACGCTGATTCGTGGCGGACACGTCGTCGATCCATCCGGTTCGGTCGATGCCAAGCTGGACGTTCTCGTCCGCGAAGGACGGATCATCGAAGTCGCACCGAAGATTGACAAGGATCGGGCCCAGCGCATCATCAAGGCCAAGGGCCTGATCGTCGCGCCCGCCTTCATCGATCTGCACACACATCTGCGCGAGCCGGGTGGTGAATCCTCGGAGACGATCGCCACAGGCGCGCGTGCCGCGGCAATGGGTGGATTTGCCCGCATCTTCTGCATGCCCAACACCAGCCCGGTGTGCGATTCGCCGGTTGCTGTGAAGCAGGTGCTGGATCGTGCCCGTGAAGCCTGCGGCGTTCGGGTGTATCCCGTCGCATCGGTGAGCCGCGGCATGAGCGGTGAGCAGCTCACGGACTTCGGCGCCCTGCTGCGTGACGGAGCCGGCGCCTTCAGCGACGACGGCCTGCCGGTTGCCAATGCCGAGGTCATGCGCTCCGCACTCGAGTGCACGCGGGATATCGGGGCTGTGATCTTCGATCACTGCGAGGATCTCAGCCTCACCGGTGCGGGCGTGATGCACGAAGGTGAGGTCGCACTGCGGCTGGGCCTCAAGGGAATCCCGCGCGTCAGCGAGACCGCCATCGTGCTGCGCGACTGTGCGCTGAGCCTGGCCACCGGTGGACGCCTGCATGTGTGCCATGTGTCCAACAGTGAATCTGTCGAGGCTGTGCGGCACTTCAAGTCGCGCGGTGCCCCGGTGACGGCCGAAGTCTCGCCGCACCATCTGCTGTTTACGCATGAGCGCGTCGGCGCGTACGACACGCACGCCAAGATGAAGCCGCCGCTGTGTGAGGAATCTGATCGTCAGGCGTTGATTGCGGCGTTGGAAGACGGCACGATCGACTGCATTGCGACGGACCATGCGCCGCACGCTCCCGCGCTGAAGGCGGATACGTTCGACCACGCGCCCTTCGGGATCATCGGCATGGAGACTGCCTTCGCCTCGCTCCACACAGCGTTCGTGATGACAGGTCGCTGGTCGCTGGCATTCCTCATCGAGAAGATGACCGCGGCACCAGCCCGCGTGATGGCGCGGGAAGCCGGCGAGAACCCGTGGGGCACGCTGCGCGTCGGGGCCGAGGCGGACGTGGTGCTGCTGGACGTGGAGCAGGAGTACGAGATGTCGCTCGAGCATCTCGGCTCGCGCAGCCGCAACTGCCCGTGGCTGGGGCAGCGACTGCGGGGTCGCGCGGTTTGCACGATGGTTGGCGGGCGCGTGATTCACGTCGAGGCGGACCGGATTGCGGGGGTCGCGGCAACGGCGTAGTTGCCGAAAACGTTCGCGGACGCGGCGCGATTTCGGTATCATTCGGCTTTGATGAGACAGCCAAGGATTGGCCTCCCCGAAATGCGGCGCAGCGGACCTCCAGGGTCCTCGCGCGACGCGTTTCGACTCTTCTTCTTCCTCTCTGACGATGACCCCGCCCTGAACGGCGGGGTCTTGTCGAGTGGGAACGGTGACGTCACATGAGCATGTCTGCGCTGGACAGGCTGCAGGCGGCCGCGACGCGGACCGGTGGCGTGCTGTCGGTCGGTCTGGAGCCGTCGCCCGACTACCTGCCGACGGGGTTCGCACCGACCTTCGACGGATACGCGTCCTTCCTCAAGCTGATCGTCGAGGAGACACGCGATCTCGCCTGCGCGTACAAGTTCAACCTGGGCTTTTTCGAGTCGCTCGGCGCGGATGGGGCCCGGCTGCTGGAGCAGACGCGGGCACTGATCCCCGACGGCGCCTTCCTGATCATCGACGGCAAACGCGGCGACATCGGATCGACGGCACGGCACTACGCCCGGGCGTGCTTCGAGACGCTCGGTGCGGATGCAGCCACCGTCAATCCGCTCATGGGGCGCGACGCCGCGATGCCCTTCCTCGAGTACGCCGACAAACTCACGTTCTTCCTCGTCGTCACCAGTAACCCGGGGGCCGGTGACTTCCTGCTGGTCGATGGTCTCTACCGACGCATCGCGCGACACATCGTCAGTTGGGCCGAGCACGGCAACGCCGGCTTCGTCGTTGGCGCCACACGGGCGGATCGCGTCGAGGAAGTGCGTGCCATCGCGCCGGAGGTTCCGTTCCTGGTGCCGGGTGTCGGCGCACAGGGCGGGGAGATCGAGGCTGTTGTGCAGTCCGGACGTGGTGACGCGATGCATCCGACGCTGCTGTTTCATGTGACCCGTGGCATCCTGCCGCAGGCGGACGATCCGAGGGACGCTGGACAGGTGATTCGAGAACGAGCCGAGGGCTGGCTCGAGAACATCCGGTCCGCGATGCGCAATCATTCCGGAGGGGGCCCGTGACGGCGGACGTGATCGAGTCGGAGGCAACGCGGCTGCTGGAGGAGTCCGGCGCCCTGCGCCATGGACATTTCATCCTCAGTTCCGGCCTGCACAGCAGCGCGTACTGCCAGTGCGCGACGCTTTTCGAGCAGCCGGCGATCGGTGCACGCATGGCCGAACTCATGGCATCCGCTCTGGAGGGCACGCTCCAGGCCGACGTCGTGCTTGCACCGGCGCTGGGCGCCATGCTCTGGGGCTACGACCTTGCAAGGGCACTGGGCGTGCAGAGCCTGTTCGCGGAACGGACCGGGGCTGAGCGCACCTTTGCGCTCCGCCGTGGGTTCGAACTCCAGCCGGGCAGCCGCGTGCTGCTGGCGGAGGATGTCGTGACCACGGGTGGATCGGTCATGGAACTCGTGCCGCTGGTTCGCGACGCCGGCGCGACGATTGCCGGGATCGCCTCGGTGGTGGATCGAAGTGGGGGGAAGTTCGCAGAACGTGTCGGCGAAGAGGGATTCCCGTTCGTCGCGCTCGTCAAACTGAACTTGCCGACCTATGACCCAAGCGAGCTTCCGCCGGAGCTCGCCGCGATTCCCGCACACAAGCCGGGCAGCGGCGGGCGGGGGAGCACGGAGCGGAGGACGCTGTGAGCGCGCGCACGAGTCGAGAGGGGAGAAACGTGGCAGATCTCGTGGACCAGCCGGTCGAAGTGGGAGCTCCGAAACGCAGCGTGCGGGCCCGTCTCATCCTCGAGGATGGCACGGAGTACACGGGCGTCTCCTTCGGGCATGAAGGGTCGGTGGCCGGCGAAGTCGTGTTCAACACCGGCATGGTCGGCTATCCGGAGACGCTGACGGATCCGTCCTATCGAGGCCAGATCGTCGTCTGCACGTACCCGCTCATCGGGAACTACGGCGTGCCGTCATCCTCGTCCGAGGGCGAGCGGCTCGACTCGTCCTTCGAGTCCACGGAGATTCACGCGGCGGGCCTGATCGTCGCGGACTACAGCCCACAGCACAGCCACTGGAATGCAGCCCGCAGCCTCGGGCAGTGGCTCGACGCGGAGAAGATCGCCGGCCTGTCGCGCATCGACACCCGAAGCCTCACCCAGCGTCTGCGCGAGCACGGGTCCATGCTCGGTCGCATCGAGTTCGAGGGTGATCCAGTCGAGCAGCGCGATCCCAACGTGGAGAACCTCATCGAGGAAGTCTCGATCAAGGAGCCGATCCTCTACGGCGAGGGCCAGGACAAGCGCGTCGTGCTGGTGGACACCGGCGCCAAGCACAACATCGTTCGATGCCTGCTCCGACGAGGCGTCGAAGTGCTCCGCGTGCCGTATGACTTCGACCTCGATGGCGAGAAGAAGATCGATGGGCTCATGCTTTCCAACGGCCCCGGCGACCCGAAGATGGCGGACCCCAGCGTCCAGCAGGTTCGCCGCGCTCTGGACCGCGGCATCCCGACCTTCGGTATCTGCCTCGGCAATCAGCTGCTCGCACGTGCGATCGGGGCGGAGACGTACAAGCTCAAGTACGGCCATCGCAGTCAGAATCAGCCGGTCGTCGAGTGCGGCACCAACCGGTGCTTCGTGACAAGTCAGAACCACGGCTATGCCGTGGACTCCGACAGCCTACCACGGGACTGGCGTGTGTGGTTCCAGAATCTCAACGACGGCAGCAACGAGGGCCTGCGCCATGCGTGGGCCCCGTATCGCTCCGTGCAGTTCCACCCCGAGGCCCGGCCGGGGCCGGTGGATTCCGAGTTCCTCTTCGATGAATTCGTCCGGATGCTTTCCTCATGAACACTCGAGATACACCGAAGACGGTGCTCCTGCTCGGCTCATCGGCGCTGAAGATCGGTGAGGCGGGTGAGTTCGACTATTCGGGATCGCAGGCGATCAAGGCGCTCAAGGAAGAGGGCGTCCGCACGATCCTGATGAACCCGAACATCGCGACGATTCAGACGTCGGACTACCTTGCTGACGAGGTCTACTTCCTTCCGATCACGCCGGAGTACGTCGAGCGCGTCATCGCGAAGGAGCGTCCCGACGGCATCCTGCTCGCCTTCGGTGGTCAGACCGCACTCAACTGCGGCCTCAAGCTGCATGACAGCGGCGTGCTGGATCGCTACGGCGTGCGCGTGCTCGGCACGCCGGTCGAGACCATTCGCGATACCGAGGATCGTGAGCTCTTCGTCGGTCGGCTGCACGAGGTGGACGCCGTCGCTCCGCGCAGCAAGGCAGCGACGAGTGTGGATGAAGCGGTCGGCATCGCCAAGGAACTCGGGTTCCCGGTGATGGTGCGCATCGCCTTTGCACTCGGTGGTCTGGGCTCGGGCGTCTGCCGCGACGAGGCGGCCCTGCGCGAGCTCGCGGGCAAGGGGCTTGCCCACACGTCGCAGATCCTCGTCGAGGAGTACCTCGAAGGGTGGAAGGAGATCGAGTACGAGGTCGTGCGCGATCGCTTCGACAACTGCATCACCGTCTGCAACATGGAGAACTTCGATCCGCTCGGCATCCACACCGGCGAATCAATCGTGGTCGCGCCGAGTCAGACGCTGACGAATCACGAGTACCACAAGCTGCGTGAGATCTCGATCCGCGTTATCCGCCATCTCGGTGTCATCGGTGAATGCAACATCCAGTTCGCGCTCGATCCGAAGTCCGACGAGTACCGCATCATCGAGGTCAATGCACGGCTGAGCCGCTCGTCCGCTCTCGCCAGCAAGGCGACGGGCTACCCCCTGGCATTCATCGCCGCCAAGCTTGCGCTCGGGCACGGCCTGCACCGTCTGCCCAACGCGATCACGCGATCGACCAGCGCGTTCTTCGAGCCCGCCCTCGACTACTGCGTGGTGAAGATCCCGCGCTGGGACCTCTCGAAGTTCCGCAATGTCTCGCGCAAGATCGGCTCCGGCATGAAGTCGGTCGGCGAGGTGATGTCCATCGGACGGACGTTCACCGAGGCGCTGCAGAAAGCGATCCGTATGCTCGACATCGGGCGGCACGGGCTCGTTGCGAATGAACAGACCGAAGCGGAGGCGGACCTCGACGTCGAGCTCAGCGAGCCGACCGAGGAGCGCATCTTCAGCGTCGTTGAGGCGATGCAGCGCGGCTACACCGTCGATCGCATCCGCGAACTGTCGCACATCGACAAGTGGTACCTCGAGCAGATCAGCCAGGTCGTCGGCATCGGCGCACAGCTCGAGAGCGGGGCCGGTGGTCCACTCCACGAGGAGCTGCTGCGCGAGGCCAAGGTGCGCGGCTTCAGCGACCGACAGATCGAGCGGCTCTCCGGGGTCAGCGCCGCCGATGTGCGCACGCAGCGCATCGATGCGGGCATCGTTCCCGTGCTGCGCCAGATCGATACGCTCGCGGCCGAGTACCCAGCGCAGACCAATTACCTGTATCTCACCTACAGCGGCGATCAGGATGACGTCGAGCTGCCGGTGGACAACGCCGTGCTGCTGCTGGGATCAGGCGCCTACCGCATCGGATGCTCCGTCGAGTTTGACTGGTGCTGTGTCAACGCCGGCCTGACGTTGCGGCGTGAGGGTCTGCGGACCGTCATGCTCAACTACAACCCCGAGACGGTGAGCACGGATTACGACGAGTTTCATCAGCTCGTCTTCGACGAGATCTCCTTCGAGTCGGTGCTGGAGATCTGCGACAAGGTCAAGCCGCAGGGCGTGATCGTCTCCATGGGCGGGCAGATTCCCAACAACCTTGCAATGAAGCTGCATGAAGCGGGTGTGCGCGTGCTGGGAACGAGTCCCGAGAGCATCGACGCCGCGGAAAACCGCCACCGGTTCAGCAGCCTGCTCGATGAGTTGGAGATCGATCAGCCCGAGTGGGCCGAGCTGTCGGATCTCGATGGAGCCCGTCGCTTCGCCAACGAGGTGGGATACCCGGTGCTGGTGCGACCCTCCTACGTCCTCAGCGGCGCTGCGATGGCCGTTTGCACCAACGATGACGAGCTGTCGATCTACCTCGAACGGGCCGCTCGCGTCTCCAGCGAGTATCCAACCGTTATCAGCAAGTTCCTCGAGAACGCCAAGGAGATCGAGTTCGACGCCGTGGCCCAGGATGGCGACATTCTCGTCTACGCCATCAGCGAGCACGTGGAGAACGCCGGCGTGCACTCAGGTGACGCGACGCTCGTCTTCCCGCCGCAGCGCACGTACCAGGAGACGATCCGACAGGTTCGCAACAGCGCGCGGCGGATTGCCGAGCGACTGAACATCAACGGGCCCTTCAACATCCAGTTCATCGCGAAGGACAACGCCGTCAAGGTCATCGAATGCAACCTGCGTGCGTCGCGCTCCTTCCCGTTCGTCTCGAAGGTGCTCAAACGCAACCTCATCGAGATGGCGACGCAGGTGATCATCGGTCGCCGGGTGGACAAGTTCGACTCCAAGGTCTTCGAGATCGAACACGTCGGCGTCAAGGCGCCGCAGTTCTCCTTCGCCCGCCTCGACGGTGCCGATCCGACGCTGGGCGTCGAGATGGCTTCGACCGGCGAGGTCGGCTGCCTCGGCGATGACTTCTCCGAGGCCTTCCTCAAGGCGATGATCTCCGTCGGTTACCGCCTTCCTGTGCGCAGCGTGCTGCTGTCGCTCGGCCCGATCGAGTCCAAGGCCGAACTGCTTCCGGCGGTGCGGCATCTGCATGAGAAGGGTGTGGAGATCCACGCGACGCAGGGCACGGCGAAGTTCCTCAACGACGCGGGCATCTCCGCCACCGCGCTCGGCTGGCCGCTCGACGATGAAGCGGGCGGCACGCTCGACTACATCCGCAGCGGCGACGCCGATCTGGTCATCAACATCCCGAAGAACGATCGGGCCGACGAGCTGACCAACGGCTACATGATCCGACGCACCGCGGTGGACTACAACGTGCCGCTGATCACGAACCGGCAGATCGCGATGCGCTTCATCGAGGCGATGGGGCGCGTCCAGCCCGCCGACATGGCGACCAAGGCCTGGTCGGAGTACGCGATCGCCTGAATCGAATCAGCGGGTCAGTTGCAGACCGACCCGAAGTTGTTGGCCAGGATGGTGAAGTCCGCGAGGTTGACGAATCCGTCGCCGCTCAGATCGCCGTCGGCCCGGGTGAGGCCCGGTCCGCCGCCGAAGTTGCCGGCGAGGATGGTGAAGTCGTCCAGCGTCACATCACCGGAGCCGTTGACGTCGCCCGGGCAATCCACCGGTGGCACGACAAAGACGATCGTCGCGTCGCCTCCATCCGAGCCATTGCCGGAGGGGAGCTGGTCCGCCACGACTTCGCCGTCGAGGGCTCGCGCAACGTCGGCCGCGATGACGGAGTCGGCAACCGTCAGCGTGTAGGTATCCGGTGCGAGCACCGACAGCGGCGTCAGCGTCGCCTCGAAGGTGCCGGCGTTGTAGCCGAACGAGAAGGCAACGCTGCCCACACTGGTGCCGACGAGCGAGAAGTCGCCCGCGCCCGCAACGACGTTCTTGTGAAATGTCACGCTGATCGGATCACCGCCGTCCTGCATCGTCTCGCCGGGGGCAGGATCCGTCACCACGATCTTCGGCGGTCCCGCCGCGAACGAGGTGCCGAAGTTCGACTGCGCTAGGATCCAGTCATCACGATCGACCTCGACGGACGTCGCGTTCCCGCTGATCGGCACCAGGAAGTGCTCGCTCCGGGCGTCGTTCCACACCGAGGCATCGACGCTGCCGGCGGTCGTGTTGATGCGCACATCGACCGGCATCGTGAAGACCTGGGGCGACGGTGAGCCCTGCACCTGCTGCAGGTAGATCTCGGCCCAGATCTGACCGCCGGCCGTGTGCGTGGTGACCGCGGAGCGGTACGACGGCGCACCGGGCTGGTAGATCCACTGATCGAAGAACCAGTCGAGCTGATCGCCGTAGATGGTCTCGGCGACCGCCTGGAGATCCTCGGTCGTCGCAGCGCCGTAGGCGTGGGCTGCCTGGTAGTCGGCCAGCATCTGGAAGAACTCGGCGTCACCCAGCACATGGCGAAGCATGTGCACGACCCAGCCACCCTTGAGGTAGGACAGGTCGTAGTTGAAGATGCGCGAGATGTTGCTCGTGTCGCTGACGTAGACCGTGTCATTTACATTCGAAGGCGTGCGATTGAGCATCGCGTTGCGAAGGGCCGCCTTGTTCGAGGAGCCGAATTCGTACTCGTACCACAGGGCCTCGGTGTAGGTCGCAAAGCCCTCATTCAGCCAGATGTGATTCCACGTCGCGCACGTGATCTTGTCACCGAACCACTGATGGCCGAGCTCATGGGCGGTGACGGACTCGCTGAGCGTGCCCTGGCCTGTCATGGTCTGATGTTCCATGCCGCCGCCAAAGCCGAACTGATACATGCCGTACTTCTCGTCGCGGAAGGGGTACGGTCCCAGCAGCGGTTCGAAGACCCCGAGCATGTCCTCGCAGACGGCCCAGATCGGGATGACGCCCGATGGGTTGGATGTCTCCAGCACGTAGTACTCCACGGGCATGCTGCCTGTGCCCCAGGAGTAGGTGTTGGTCTGCGTGCCGTACTTGCCGAGTCCGAAGCAGAAGAGGTACGTCGCGGTGGGGTAGTCGGTTCGGAAGTGGAAGGTGCGCAGGCCCGGCCCCGCCACGGTGTTGGACTGCAGCAGGCCATTGGACGCGACCGTCAGGTCCGACGGAACGGTGAACCGCAGGTCCGCCGTGGCCTTGTCGGTGTTGTCGTCCTTGGTAGGCCACCAGGTGTAGGCGAAGTCGGTCTCACTCAGGGTGTACACGAACGGGCGCCCGAGGCTGTCGTTGGCCCACACGATCGAGCCGAAGCCGGCGCCGATCGCCTGTCCGTCGTAGCTGACCGTCACATCGAAGGTTTCGCCGGTGTTGTAGGTCTGATCGAGCGTGATGCGCAGGGTCGTCGAGGAGATGCGACTCCACGCGGCGGGCGAGCCGTTGACAAGCACACTCGTTGCGGCGTCGGGAAAGCTGTTGCTCAGGCGCACGTCGAACGTCGTCAGCCCATCGACGTTCGATG
>JBCBTA010000065.1:0-10773 GCA_039818905.1 Planctomycetota bacterium | reverse complement strand
GTGGCGGGTTGTCATCCACGGCCATACTGTGGGCTTGTGTTGGGCGGCACGGCTGCCCCTGCAACGACGAAGGACGAGGACGGATCAATGACGCGCGACGAGATCTTTGAGAAAGTGCGCGAGGTGCTGGTTGACGCCTTGGGCGTGGACGACGACGAGGTGACACCAAGCGCCCGTCTCACCACTGACCTCGGCGCGGAGTCGATCGACTTCCTCGACATCTCCTTCAAGCTCGAGCAGGCTTTCAACTTCAAGATCCCGCAGGGCGAGATGTTCCCCGACAACGTCGCGCAGGATCCGGAGTACGTCGAGGACGGCAAGGTGACCGCCAAGGGGCTCGAGGAGCTCAAGGCCAAGCTGCCGCACTTCGACTTCTCGGAGTTCGGGCAGGATCCGCAGCTCACGAAGATCGGCAACGTCTTCACGGTCGATGCGGTCGTGAATTACGTCGAGCGGAAGCTGCAGACGGTCGGCGCCTGACGGGAACAGCCACGTGCGATGGATGTGGATTGATCGCGTCGTCGAGCTGCAGCGAGGCGAGCGCCTTGTCGCCGTGAAGAACGTTTCACTGGCGGAAGAGCATCTGCACGATCACTTCCCCGCCGAGGGCGATCTGACTGCACTGCCGATCATGCCGGCGAGCCTCATCATCGAGGGCATGGCCCAGAGCGCGGGCATTCTCGTTGGGCATGCCAATGACTTCCGCGAGAAGGTCATCCTCGCCAAGGTGAATCGGGCCGAGCTCGAGGCAGATGTCGCTCCGGGACAGACGATCCGCTTCACCGCCACCGTCGAGCGTCTCGATCACACCGGGGCTGCGACGCGTGGCATCGTCGAACTCCTCGAGCCCGGCAGCGCCAACGCCCGCGAGATTGGGCGCATCGATCTCATGTTCGCGCACATCGACAACAACCTCGCCGGGATCGAGTTCCCGTCGCACAACTTCGTCTTCGGTGAGGGATTCAAGACCCTGTTGCGCACCAGCGGCATCGACGTGCCGGCATAGGCGGACGCTACGGCAGGGTCGCGGCCGTCAGGAATGCCCAGTGCAGGCCGTCGGTCAGTTCGATGATGGCAACCCCGACCGGCACGGCCGAGATCAGCACGGCCCAGCGCGCCAGCGAACGCCCGAGTTCGCCGTCCTTGTAGCGCCCCGCGAGTTCACACGTCACCAGCACGACGTAGACGGTGGCGAACTTGAAGACCGTTGCGCCGGGAAGCCCGCCGTTGTCAAAGACCCAGGCTGCAATTGCGTTGAGCTCCTCGCCGCCGAGATGGAGGATGATCAGTGCCGAGAGCACGACATCCAACGCCGCGAGAGTGATGTATGCGGTGTACGCCCGGGGATAGAGAATGGGGCGCGTGAGCATGACACTCTCTTATACGTCACCCCTGGGGAGGTGATGCAAGAGCTTCGTGTGCAATACGCGCGAAGAGTTGCAGCGGCGCATCCTGCCCGGTCCACGCCCTGAATTGAGCCGAGGCCTGTCCGACGAACATCCGAACGCCGTCAATCGTGTGAACACCGGCGGTAGATGCGTCACGAAGAAGTGGTGTCTCGATCGGGTTGTAGACCGTATCGAACACGAGGCAGTCCGCCGCTGCGCCTTCGAAGATTCCGGGATTCACGGGACTTGCCTCTTCGGCTGGTCCGCCGCGCATGCCGACGGGTGTGCAGTTGATGACCACGTCCCACATCTTTGGACGGAGTTCGTCAAGGGGCTGCACCTTCACTGTGTCTCCCATGTTGACATCGGTGATCATGGCCGCGGCCTTCTCCGGTACGCGGGCTGCGACGACCACCTCCGCACCAGCCGCGGCGAGACCGACCACCGCAGCTCGTGCGGCGCCGCCGGCGCCGAGGATGATGCAGCGTGTGCCGGTGAGATCGTCGCCGCGCTGCTCGCGCAGCGGCACGAGCATTCCGTCAACGTCAGAATTGAAGATGCGGCAAGGTTCACCGGGATGCGCAACGAGCGTGTTGGCCGCACCAACCTGTGCGCACACGGGATCGATCTCCCAGGCTCGCGTGTCATCTTCGCGCGCAAGCCGAAGCAGGTGTTCCTTGTGCGGGATCGTGACGCTGCAGCCACGAAGCGCGAGACCCGGCGCATCGAGCAGCGTCAGCATGGTGGCCTTGAAGGACTCCCATCCCTCGGGCGTCGGCATGGGCATGTAGACGCCGTCGTGGCCGGCCGCCTCGAAGCCCGCGTTGTGGACCTGTGGCCCGATCGAGTGTCCGACGGGCCAGCCGACCACGCCGTAGAGCCCGGTCGTCGGCGAGATGGTGCGAAAGCGGTACAGGTCGAGCAGCTCGCGCACCGTCGGCTGTCCCGGTGCGGTGGCCGATGTGTCGCGGAGGGAGGCGAAGGTGAGAAACGCGCCGAACTTGGGTGCGAGCACGCGGCTCATCAGGCCGAACTCACCCATGCCGAGTGCGATGGCCGGTCGATCGGACTCGGCGACGATGTCGAAGAGCTCGAGGTTGTCGCGGAGCGACCGTGCCCGGAAGGCGACCTTGAGGACGCGCGGGGCGGCCTCGCCGCGCATCTGCGACAGCAGGTTGAAGAGCTGAGCGGGGCGGCCATCGAAGTCGTGCAGGGAGAGGATCAGCCGCGTCTGCACATCACGCGGCTGGTGCTCGTGATCGACAGAGAGGAGCACCTTCTGGCGCAGGTTGGCCGAGCGCCGGAAGACCTCGTACTCGACGTCGATATAGGCGGGGGGGGTGTCGCTGGCGCCGAGGGCCTCGAAGAGGCTGATACGCGATGCGTCATCGCCGTCGTACTCGCCGCCTTCGTAGGTGGGGCGGCAGGTGATAATGCAGGGAAGGGGGCTCTCCGCGGGGAGACGCAGCACATCGCGCTGGCCCTCGGTGTCCCCTTCGCCATGGAAGATGCGATCGACGCGAAACTCGACGATGTCCGCCCCGAGATCGTGCGCAGCTTCCGCATCGCGCAGGGCGGCGGCGACGTCGTCGGCCATGATCGGAACGCAGACGAGCGTGGGCATGCCGAGAGTGTACGGGGACGATGCGTACCGGCGCTGCTACGGCGTGCAGCCGAAGTCACTGGCCAGGATCGTGAAGTCGGCGAGGTCAACGTCCTTGTCGTTGTCGAGGTCGCCCTGCGACCGCACGGCGCCGCTGGCGAGGCCGAAGCTGCTGGCCAGTGCGGTGAAGTCCGACAGTGTAGTGCTGTCGTCACCGGTCACGTCGCCGAGGCAGGGGCAGTCGTCTGGGATGCCGTCGTGGTTGAGGTCCACCTGCGTCCCGGCGCCGAGTTCGCAGGCGTCGGTGATGCCGTCGCCATCACAGTCAGGCGCGATCTGGCACTCGTCGGGGACGCCGTCTGGGCGTGCCGTGCCGCCTGTGTCGGAGAGGTACGCCTCGATGTCGGCGAAGTCCTGCGCCGTTGCCCCCGGGAAGCCGCCACCTGGGTGCGGGATGGCGAGCGTGAGGCGCTGCTCGATGGTGACGCGGTCGATGTTGCGGATGTTGGGTCCGGTGCCGCCCGTGCCCATCGGGCCGTGGCAACCGATGCACGACGTCATGAAGAACGCATCGCCCGCTGCGGGAACGCCGACGGGACCGCCGGCGCAGTCTTCACTGAACATCGACGCGATGTCGCACTCATCGGGGATGCTGTTGCCGTTGCAGTCGAAGCTCGTGCCCATCAGGATGTCCTGGGCGTCGTCGATGCCGTTGCCGTTGCAGTCCTCGAACGGATTGCCGGTCAAGATGGAGACGTCGTCGATGGCTGCCTCGACGATGTTGCCGCCGTCCACATCCGCCGCGATGAAGCGCACCTGCATGGTGGACGTCGGCGTGACGCCCGCGCTGTCGAGAGCCGCCTGGTCGATGACCTCGGCGGTCCACAGCAGGCCGTTGCTCGACTGGAACCCGGCGATCGGAATCCACGGACCACCGTTGGAGACCTCGACGAAGAGGCCGTCGTTGGCCCCTGGATTGGTCATGTTGAGGTAGTAGGCGAAGCAGATGGTCAGTTCGCCCGCACTGCCGTCGAAGACGGGCGAGGTGAGCGTGACGGTGCCGCTGTCCACATCGCTGTTGCCGGCGGTGTTCTGCGTGACGAAGCAGGAGCTCGATCCATCGAAGTCAGAGACGGGGTCGTATTCCCAGCCGAGATCGTTGATGGGTACGGCTCGCTGCCAGTCGCCCGACGACGCTGCGGACGCCGTGGTCCAGCCCATGTCGCTCTCGAAGTCATCGGCGAGCAGTTCGCCCTGAGGCCCGACGAGTGCGCAGGGGCAGCCGCAGTTCCCGTCGTCGGGGATGATGCGGTGCACGGTGCCATTGAGGCTGACGACATACACCTCGCCGCTGTGGTCTTCGCCGAAGGCGACGACGAGGGAGATGGTGGAGCCACCGCTGGAGAGCTGTCCGGTCAGGTCGAACCCATCGGTCGCGGTGACGCCGTCGAAGGTGATGGTGCGGATGAAGTCGGCGCAGTAATCGGCGAAGAGATAGTGCCCCTGGAGCGCGGGAATGGCGCTGCCGCGGTAGACGACACCGCCGGTGATGGAGCAGACGCCGTCGGTCGAGTGATTCAGGTCGTAGATCGGATCCTCGTAGTTGGGGCCCAGCGAACAGTCCTTGTCGGCGAATGGTGATGCGATGAAGCCTTCGCGGCAGTCCCAGCCGTAGTTCAGGCCCCCGACGTCATCGATGTTGTCCATCGTGAGCCCGGCCTGGAAGTTGATCTCTTCGCGGGCGTCCTGGCCCACATCGCCCATCCACATGTCGCCGGTGACTCGATCGAAGCTGAAGCGCCAAGGGTTGCGCACGCCGAGTGCCCAGATCTCATCGCGGGTGCCGGGGTCGGTGACGAAGGGATTGTCGTCGGGGATGAACCCGCCGGCGGTGTCCTCGACCTCCAGGCGGAGCATCTTGCCAAGCAGAGAGGTCGGGTCCTGGGCTCGTTCGAAGGGATCGTTGAAGGAGCCGCCGTCACCCGAGGCGACGTAAAGCATGCCGTCGGGGCCAAAGGCGATGTGACCGCCGTTGTGGTTGGCGAAGTCCTGGACGAATGAAGTCAGGATGAAGTCGATGCCGGCGTTGGCGGTGTTGCTCGTGGCAGGATCGCCGTTGACCGAGCACTGGGCGACGACGGTGTTGCCGGAGGTATCGGTGTAGTTGACGTAGAAGAGACCGTTGGTCAGGTAGTCGGGGTGGAAGGCGAGGCCGAGCAGGCCGCGTTCGCCGCCGACCTGGATGAGTCCGGAGAGGTTGATGAAGGCCCCGGGGAGCAGCGTGTCGGTCGTGAGATCGAGGATGCGCACAGTTCCCGTCTGTTCGACGATGAAAAGGCGGTCTGGGTCACCCGGAATGAACGCGGTGTTGAGCGGCTGGTTGAGTCCGCTTGCGACCAGCTCCGAGCGCACGAGCTGTGCGCTCGCGAGGACGGGCGTCAGCAGCAGGACCAGCAGCGAAAGTGCCAGGCGGTGATGGTGAAGTGTCGGCATGGGTGGGCTCTCTCCTGGCTCTCCCATGCGCCGGATGCCGCCCCCGGTTCCGCGGATTCGCGGAATCGTGTCATCACCGGACGAGCGATCTCCCGTGGGAGTGCTGCTCCAACAGTGTGCCACGCAATCGTCGCGCTGTGGCCGCGTCGCGCAGGCCGAACTTAGCCGTCTGAAGGCATGGATCGGCCGTCATGTGCGCTCAGTGCGGTCTCGGGACCGGTGATCGGACGGACGATGAACCCCACGGGCAGGGCGTGCTTGGGATTCTCGATGAAGAAGCGGCAACGGATGCCCCCGACCGCGGCGTCCACGCGCGGCTCGATGTACACCAGGCGGCCTTCGATCTCGCGGCTGACCGGTGCATCGGCGTGGAACTGATAGTCCGCGTCCTTCTTGAGCTGGTGGTACCACGATGCGGGGAGCATGACATCGACCTTGAGCGTGCCGTAGTCGCAGATAGTGGCGATGGGATCACCGATCTGGAGCACGGCACCGGGTTCGATGTCGATGGTGATGACCCGGCCGTCGAAGGGCGCACGAATGACGTGCTCCTCGAGGCGAGCCTCGGCCTGCATCAGTTCGAGGCCCGCGATGCGCTGGTCTTCCAGTGCCGCGTTGAGGGAGGCCCGGGCAATCTCCACCTCCAGGCGTGCGTCCTCGACCTCAGTCTCGTTGACCGCGCCGCCCTCGTTGGCGGACATGGTCCGTGTGAGCTGCAGCTCTGCGAGCTTGAGCGAATGCTGGGCTCGCTCCACGCCGGCGGTGCGGGATGCTTGTTCACGTGCGAGTGCGACGGCGGCACGGGCCGTCGCATCGTCCATGCGCGCGATGACGTCGCCCGTGCTGACCCACTGGCCCTGTTCGACGACGATCTCCTGGAGCACGCCATCATGCGGCGCACCCTTGATGACCTCGCGGCGCGCCTGGGCCGTTCCCGGGATCATGTAGGACACGGTTGCCGTGTCGATCGACGGGAAGTGCTTCGCTGGCGCATCGGCGGCGAGACAGACCTGCGTCAGGCAGGGGACAGCCAGGGCACAGGCGAGCATGGTTCCGTGCAGTGACTTCATCACGACTGCTCCATCTTGAGCTTGTTGAGAAACAGAGCGACTCGACGCGCGATGTGCGCGCCGAGTGGTCGGGGCTCGCCGCGAATGCGCCAGCGTACGGACGCATCGTGCTCGAGCCCTTCGAAGGTGTCGAAGGCGACGACAATGCGCACGAACGGCGTTGCAGCTCGTCCGGACGCGGGATCGACGAGAATCGCTCCACCACCATTGGACGTCAGAGAGGGCTCGATACCATCGCGCGATGCGGTGGGCTCGATGATGGTCACAATGCCATCGAGTGTGCGGCTGGTGTCAGCGACGAGGCGGCATCGGGCCGTCTCGCCGATGGACAGGCCAGCCTCACTGACTTCGTTCTCCGCGAGGAAGAACTCGGCCTGCCATGTGCCACCCGAGATCTCGGCGATGGGATCGCCGACGTTGACATACATCCCCTCGGCTGACGCCTCCACACTGACGACCTCGCCGACATGCGGAGCCCGCACGGTCATGGCATCAACGTCGTGCTGCAACTGTCCGACGCGGGCGCGGGCCTGCTCGCGTGCAGCGAGCGCGGTCGTACTGACCGCTCGATCCTGCATGGACGTCTGTCGCAGCTCGAGTTCGGCGGTCGCCTGTTCCATGCGGGCTGCCTCGAGCGCGTTCTCAAGATCCGGGTTGTCGAGTGATGCGATGCGTGATCCGGGCGCAATGTTGTCGCCAACATTCACCGGGACGTCGCGAACGAAGCCCGCCGCGCCCGCGCGAAGGATCGTCTCATGTTCACGGCCGAGCGCGCCCCAGGTGTCGATGGCGCGGGCGTAGGGGGCCATCGCCAGTGCAGTGGGGACGCCGAGGGCGAGCGCGGCGCCGACGATGGCAGCGCGTCTGCGCACTGCCTTGGTCTCCTCGCCGAAGAACAGGTAGGCGAAGAGCTTGACGAGGCCGCCCCCGAAGCTGGTGACGAGGAAGAAGACCGCGAGGGCAAGTCCGATGAGGTAGAACTTCGTCGCGATGACGGTGCAGATACCGAGCACAAGCACAACGCGGTAGAGCATGAGTCCGACGCCGTAGCCCGAGAGCATGAGGCGGGATCGCAGCGTGCCGATGGCGGGTGGCTTCAGACCCAGGACCCAGCGTTTGAGCAGCGTGCGAATCTGGCTGTTGGCCCGCTCGCGCATGTTCGGGATGCCCACGAGGTCGCTGACGATGTAGTAGCCGTCGTAGCGCATCAGGGGGTTGAGGTTGAACGCGAGCGTCACGACCGTCGAAAGCAGGACGGTCTGATAGGCGATGGTGTTGAGCAGTGATGGTCCGGTGAAGGCCCAGACGAACAGGGCCAGTGCACCGATGATGGACTCGAAGTACACGCCGCCAAGCGCGACGATGATGCGGCGTAGTCGGCTGGTGAAGCTCCAGGAGTCTGTGGCGTCAACGTAGGCGCAGGGCGTGAAGAGAATGAAGAACGCGCCCATTTCCGGGACGTGCCCATCAAAGACCTTGCAGGCGTAGGCATGTCCGAATTCATGAACGACCTTGAGGCCGATGAGCGTGAACCACAGAACGATCAGGCGATCGCCGGTGAGCATGGTCAGCAGGGGGGAGCTGAGATCAGCCCAGCGCGAGATGGCGAGCCCCAGTGCGCTGACCATCAGCATCAGCCACGCGATGAAGGCCCAGCGCGTGAAGAAGGGCTTGGCGAACTGCACGGTCCGATCGAGGAAGCGATCGGGATTAATCAGCGGGACCCGCATGAACATGAAGCCCATGGCGAGAGACTTGATCTTCGCGGCACGCTGACGTTCGAAGCGCTGGTACAGCGCCTCCGGATCATTGACGGGCAGCGAGAGCAGGCCGTCGCGGTGGAGCGAGAGGACGAAGAGGTAGAAGGACTCCTCGTCATCCTGCGTCAGCACATCGTCGGCGACCATCGATGTGAAGATCTCGCCGAGCGTCTTGTCGGGACGAATACGCGCCATAACGTGGTAGTCCGGCGGATCAAGCTTCACGGTGTTGAAGGTGATCGGATCGCGCACGACATAGGCGGGGCCGTCGCGGAACGTATGTCGGCTGATCGACAGTTCCGACCGGACGGTCACAAGGATGCCTGAGAGGCGTTCGGCGAGTGTGTCGGGTGTGCTGGTCATCCCGGCATCAGCTCCATGCGCGTGTAGTCGATGGCACGGTGGAAGAGGATCCACCAGACGGGCTTGTCACCGACTTCGATTCGGGCAACACCCTCCATGCCGGGGCGGAGCCAGGTATCAGCAGTGTCCATCGGAGCCTCGGCGACGAAGACCGCCTTGCCATCGCGCAGTTCGACGCTGGGCGAGACGCTCTCGAGCACCATGGTTGACGTGGATTCCGGGCGAGCGTTGCTCTGGAAGGAGATAGTTGCACCGTGCTCCACGTCGGTCACCCGTCGTTCGGGGATCATCAGCTCCAGCTGCATGCCATCACCACCGGCGATGGACAGGATCGGTGTACCGATCGCAACGCTCTCGCCGCTGCGGGTCGTGGCGTCGGGCCCGAGGACAACGCCTCGATGACCGGCCCGCACCGTGGATCGTTCAATGCGATCCTCGACACTGCGAAGTCGCGCCTCGACGAGCTCGCGGCGGGCGTTGGCCAGCACAGCCGCGGCACTCTCGCCCGAACTCGCGAGTTGCTGCACTTCGAGTGCGAGTGACCGCGACTCCGCAACCAATTCGTCACGCTCGGTCAGCATGGCGGTGGTGTCCATGCGGAACAGGGCATCGCCCGGCATGACATTCTGCCCCGGCTCGACCAGCACCTCGGCGATGCGGCCATCGATGGGCGCACATGCCATGTGGGTCTGGGCGGCTGCGACGACAGCGGGAACGGTGACGCGATAGGTATGCCATCCAAAGATGACCCAGAAGAGCGGGGCCAGCACCAGCAACGACAGGATGCGCTGCTTGGTGCCGTCACGACTCCCGATCTTGCCGACGGAACGGCGGATGCTCGCCGCGGCTCGAACGGGAAGTGGTTGTGTGGCGCTGCGCACCAGCGGCATGGCGCCGCCAAGTGGCGCGAGCATGCGCTGAGCGAGAGCGATCTCGTCGTCGCTGAAGGTGCTGCTGGCATCCCGGCGCAGACTCACGACGGCGACGCACTCGTCACCGGCAAGAATCGGGATGGATGCGACGGACGCACCCCCGGCGGAAGCACGCCACTGTCCGTGCAGTCGGTACGACGTCGTGGATCCTCCCTCGCCCCACGCATCGGAAGACTGGCAGATGATCGGCGACGCGGCGTCGAGGCACTCATCCATGGCCTGCTGGATGCGATGGACACCAGGGCTTCGCGGCTTGATCTTGTCGGCGCCGGAGATGGACAGCAGTCGAACGGCGTCGCCGCGTTTCCACCCGAGCGAGACCTGCTCGGCTCCAAGGCGTGTGCAGAGGTTGTTGGTGACGGCGTAGGCGAAGTGGTGCAGTGATCGGAAGGAGCCCGCGGTCGAGAAGACGCGCTCGAGATCCTCGAAGTGCTCCGTCTTGGGGCGTTTCGCCTGCCGAAGCGTCATGGCATGTGCGACGTGCGTCGCCAGCATGCGGAGTTCCATGGTGGTGGACGTGACGTCATCGCGCGATGTGCTCGGTGCGAGCACACCGATGGCGCCGATGGCTTGGCCGCTACGCGTCGCGACGGGCGAGGCGATGAGCGCGCACTCTGGCGCTTCGCCCTTGCCGTAGGCTCGTGCGAAGGCGCGGCCAGAGGCACGGACGCCCAGCATCTCGGTGTCCATCGCCCGGCGCCACACGTCGAGCGAGGGATCATCGAGGGGTGACCACGCATCGATCTGCTGATCGCCGAGTGTGAGTGAGACGCCGACGAGCGCGGCTCCGAAGTGCCGCGCGATGATGGACGCGACATGCTCGCTGAACTCAGCGGGGCCCTGTGCGCTTCGGGCGGCTTCGACGAGCAGCACGAATGCGTCGAGTGTGCCGGTGTCGGCGTCGCTCGCCGCCGCGGGTCGGGTTGTCTGTTCGGTCGAGACGGTCGTCATCTGGGGGTACTTCTCTTCAGATGGTGCGGTCACACCGCGGACACGGGCTGCTGCTCAGCAGCGGCCTCAACGGGGAGGTCGATGGTGTTGAAGAACTTCAGTCCGGCCTCGAAGGCGTCATCGCGCACCAGGCGGCAGCGCAGGCACCGAACGAAGATCGGCGTCAGGTCGAGCTTGGTGCGGTCCAAGCTGACGAGATAGATGTCGCCGATC
>JBCBTA010000064.1:0-10959 GCA_039818905.1 Planctomycetota bacterium | reverse complement strand
CTCTTGGACATCTTCTCGCCTTCGAGCATCAGGAAGCGCGGGTGGAACCAGTAGCGGGCGAAGAACTCCGTGCCATGGGCGCAGCAGCTCTGCGCAATCTCACACTCGTGGTGCGGGAAGATATTGTCCTCACCACCAGAGTGCAGGTCGATGACCTTGCCCAGCACGCGCTCGGCCATCACCGAGCACTCCAGGTGCCAGCCCGGGTACCCCTCGCCCAGCGGCACGTCGCGCCCCAGCAGTTCGCTCGGATCCCAGCGCATCGCATGGTGCGGATCCGGCTTCCACAGCATGAAATCCGCCGGATGCTTCTTGATAGCCTGCGTCGCGGCATCCACGCGTCCACCTGCACCAGATCGGATGGCTTCAGGCGTGTTGCCGCTCAACCTGCCGTAGGCCGGGAACGACTGGGTGTCGAAGTAGGCCACGCCGTCCGATGCGATGTACGCGTGCTCGCCATCGATCAGCGTCAGCACCATCTCCAGCATCTCGCGCACCACGCCCGTCGGACGCGGCATGCGCTCCGGATGCTCCTTGGCATCGTTGACGACCTTCAGGCCGAGGGCGCGCCCGTCCTCCATGAATGACTGCGCGTAGTACTCGGCGATGGCGTACGGATCCGTCGCATCGACGCGCTCGTCGACGTCCTCAGGCAGGGTCCCCGCCTTCTTCGCGTCCAGCAAGCGGCGCTGGGCCGCGGCCATCTTGTCTTCGCCGCCGCCATCCAATGCGGTGTCATCGACGGTGTGCCCGACATCGGTGATGTTCATCACGTGCACGACGTCGTAGCCGAAGCCGTCGTCGGGCGACCCATCTGGCCCCACGCGTGCGCACAGCGAGGACTCCAGCCACCGGCGTAGCAGGTCCGCCGCGAGGAAGGACCGGAAGTTCCCGATGTGGGCGTAGTCGTAGACGGTCGGGCCGCAGGTATAGAACAGCACGCGCCCGGCGCTGAGCGGCACGAAGGGCTCTACGGATCCACGCAACGTGTTGTGCAGGCGCAGCGGCATATCGGGCGAACACTGTACCGAGTCAGTCCGTCGGCTCCTCGACAGGCTCGGGCTCGGGCTCACGCGCCTCGATCCGCAGCCGCTGGACGCGCGTCGGCTCCGCCTCCAGCACGGTCACGGCGTGGCCGTTCTGCTGGAACGCCTCGCCTGCCTGCGGAATGTGCCCCAGCACCGCCAGCACGTACCCGCCAATGGTGTCGTAGTCCTCGTCTTCGGGGAGTTCGACACCGATGGGCTCCAGCGCATCGTTGACGTCGCGCACGTACGCTCGTGCTTCAATCTCTGCGCTGCGGCCGGCTTCATCCACCTTGATCTCCGGCGGCTGCTCATCCTCGGGCTCGTACTCGTCCTCGATCTCGCCGACGATCTCCTCGACCACGTCCTCGAGCGTGACCAGCCCCGCCGTGCCGCCGTACTCATCGAGCACGATGGCGATGTGGACCTTCTTCTGCTGCAGCTCCACCAGGAGCTCGTTGACCGGCTTGCTCTCGGGCACGAACAGTGCCTCACGCAGCACCGGCTTGAGCTGGAACGACGAGGTGTCTTGCCCGACGTACGCCAGCAGGTCTTTCGCGTACAACATGCCGGCGATGTGATCCGGATCACCCTCCCACACCGGGATGCGGCTGTGCCCTGCCTTTTCGATGAACGCGCGGATCGCATCGAGGTCGTCCGTAAGTTCCACGCCTTCGATCTCGGTGCGCGGCGTCATGATCTCCGCAGTCGTCACCGAGCTCATCTCGACGACGCTTTCGATCATGGAGCGCTCCGCCTCGCCGAGGCTGCCGCCGCGCTCGCCTTCCGTCACGGCGTCCAGCAGTTCTTCCTCCAGCTCCTCACGCTCCGTCACATCGTGTGCGCCCGCCAGACGACGCACCGCCTCGTCCACCACGCCAAGCCAGCGGACCGGCAGAGCAGCCGCGTGCATGAGCCGTATGAACCACGCGAAGGTGTGAATCGCATGCTCGCCACGATGCCGCGCGACACTCAGCGGGAGCACCAGGCCGAAGACATACAGCGCCATGGCGGCGATGCCGCCGGCCAGGAGCAGGCGAGCAATCGTCGGTTCGCCTTCGGAAGGCCACGCTGCGACCAGGATCGACATGGTGAGCGTCACGTGCGAGAGCACGCGGATCGCACCGAGCGACAGCGCGTGTCCGTCGGGGTTGTCCACGATGGCGCGCAGCTGCTTCATCCCGCCGTTGCCGCGGGCCAGCACCTCCAACTTGCGCAACGAGAAGTCACGCAGCGCGAAATGCAGCGTTGAAACGAAGCTCCCGAGCAAGCTCGCCCCAATCGCGAGCCAGATCGCCGTACTCATCGTTCAGGCGGACTCCCGGCGCCATCTGTCGTCGTGGGGCGGTCATACGTCGCCCCAACGCCGATGGCGGCGAGGATCTCGTCCTCGCGTGCGTGCATCGATCGCGACGACATCTCGTCGCGATCATCATGTCCCATGCAGTGCAGCATCCCATGCACGAAGTACAGCAGCAGTTCCTGCTCAAGCGGAATCGTGCGGCGGGCGCTCTGGCGCTTCGCTTCATCCACACACAGCAGCAGGTCCACGTCGAGCGCGTCTGCGGATGCAGACAGGTCGAAGGTGATGACGTCCGTCGTGCCGGGCACGCCGCAGTGACGCTCGTGGGCCGATGCCATCTCGGCGTCGTCCACAAACCGCATGCGGATCTCACCGGCCGCGCCCGCAAACACCGCCGCCTCGGTCGCCCGACGCTGCAGCCATTCCAGTGCGCTCGATGACATCAGGCGGCGTGGATCATCCACCGATGCAACGACCACGTGCTCGCCGGATCGACCGGAAGGCTCCGGTTCGTCGGCGGGAACGTCGCCCGTCTCAGTGATCAGCATGGCCTCTTGCATCAGCATTCCGCTCCACCGCGGCAAGCCCAGTCTAGGACAACATCGGACCCCGACCAAACACGATCCACCCCCTCCGGGTGTGAAGATCTCCTCACCCGGGCCTCCCCCCGCCGCCACACCCTGCCCGCGACTTTCCCGGACCCCACACCCCGGCGCGAACCCACCCGCCCCTACCATGCCCCAGCACGGCCATTCCTTCCCGGCCGCCAAGGAGCCCCCCATGCTGGTTGAGCAGGTCGAGATTCTCCGCGCCGCGTGCTGCATCGCCGGTGTAGACGGTGTCCTCACCGAGCGCGAGGAAGCGGTCCTCCGCACCCTGAAGGATCACGTGGGCGTGGGCGAAGCCTCCTTCACCGCCATGATCGAGGCTGGCAAGAACGACCCGAAGTTCTACCAGCGGCTGTTCAACATGCTGGCGACCGAGGCCGACCGCACGCTCAAGACCCTCTTTGCGGTCGCCGCCTCCGACGGCGATGTCGGCGAGGGAGAACTCGAAGTCCTCCGCTACTTCGCCGACAAGCTGGGGATGCAGCCCGAGCGTTTCGAGCAGCTGCTCGACCTCGCCAACATTCACGCGGGCAAGATTCCCGAGGACGCCTGAGAGATCAGGACTCACGCTTGCGCAATGCCCACCACATTGCCGCAAGTGCGACGATGACGACGGCAGCGATGGCGACGATGTAGAGCACGGTGAGGGAGTCACCAGAGACGCCGACAGCTTCGGCGCCCATCAGGGGAATCTCGATTCCCTCCGCGCGAACATCAACACTTTGGGGAACTGACTGCACCGTGATCTCTCCTTGCCACCAGGCGCAAGTAGACAACACTCGGGTAGGACCCGATGTGACAACACATCACAACCAGTGCGTCGCCACCACCTGACGAAGCACGCACCACGAAGGCCTCGCTCCGACTCTCGCCGCAGCTCGGCCAAACGCGCTCGCCATGGATGGCGAGTCGCACTCTTCAGGCAACCCCATCCCCGAAGAAGGGCGCCCACTCAGCGCGCTGAACGATGCAGCAAGCGCGATTCACCCCGCGGGTTCCGTCACTCTCACGCTCTTGATTCGATAGATTCCCGAGTGAGTGCCTGATCCATCAACGATGCGTTCAAGTTCCCCACCTTTCACCATCCGACTCACCGCCGCCCGGATCGAACTTCGACGACTGCTGAGCTCTGTGTCATACAGAACCTCGATGAAGTCAACGATCTCGTCGATCGTGACGCCCTGAGCGCTGTCGTCCTTGGCAGCTTCAACGGCCTCTCGCACCGCGCGCAGAATCTGACCTTTGGCCACGCGGCTTTCATCACCGTGCGCCGGTGCTCCCGCCCCACCGGAGTCGCCGCGATCACGAAGTGCCTCGCGCGCCCCCGCCAGCACCTCTCGAAGCAAGAGTGCACCCATGGCACGGGCCTCATCACGCGCTGATCGATCAAGATCTGCCATCGCAATACTCCATTGCAGCGCTACAATGGTCGTCGCAGCGCTGCTCGATGCAAGCGCGGGCATGGCGAAATGGTGGGAGACGAAGCGCGGCCGGAGTGGGCGGTACCAGCAGTAGTACCGTGGTGGCGTCCTATAAGAACAGACCACAACAGCTTGTTTGTTTAGTTTTCTTCGTGAACCTGTGTACTGAAGGTGGACTGCTTGTGGTCGATGGCGGGCAACACTGGCCGCACCGTTCCATTCGATTGCAGCGCTGCGATCGCGGCCCGAAGTGCCGGGGGAGCATTCATCACATACACCTGCTGTCTACGCGTTTGCCGCGGCACCGATACTCATCGTCACCGGCACGAAGCTCGGCTTCACCCGCGCTTCGAACTCCTCGCGGTACTTGTTGACGATCGTCCGCACGGCCCAGTTGTTGCCGTCTGCCAGGCCGCAGATCGTCGTGCCGGGCATGGCGCCCATGCTCGTCGAGATCTCCAGCGTCAGGTCGAGGTCCTTGGTGCGTCCGTCGCCGCGCTCGATGCGCGTCAGCAGCTGATACAGCCATCCCGACCCTTCGCGACACGGCGTGCACTGGCCGCATGACTCGTGCTTGAAGAACCGCGCGATGTTGCGGGCCACGCCCACCATGTCCGTGTCTTCGTCGAAAATCGTCGGACACGCGGTGCCGAGGCCCAGCACGTTGAACTTGCGCCCGATGTCGAAGTCCATCTCGGCGTCGAACTGATCGGGTCCCAGAATGCCGGTGGACACACCGCCGGCGATCGCGCCCTTGAACTTCTTCCCACCACGCATGCCCTGGCAGTGTTCCTCCACCAGCGTGCGCAGCGGGATGCCGAGATCACACTCGTACACGCCCGGCCGGTTCACATGGCCCGACACGCCCATGAGCTTCGTCCCGAAGCTCGGCGGTCCGCCGATGGCCGACTCGGTGCCCAGACCGGTGAACCATGATGACCCTCTCTCGATGAGCGAGGGCAGGTGCGCCAGCGTCTCGACGTTGTTGATGATCGTGGGCTTGCCGAACAAGCCCTTCACCGCTGGGAAGGGCGGCTTGATGCGAGGCCAGCCGCGCTTGCCTTCAAGCGACTCGAGCAGGCCCGTCTCCTCGCCGCAGATGTATGCGCCGGCGCCACGGTGCAAATGGCAGTCAACCTTGAAGGGACCACCCAGCGCCGTTGACGCGCCGCCGAGAAGTCCGTTGCCGCCGAAGACACCTTTCTCGTACGCCTCGCGGATCGCGTTCTCAACCACCATCGCCTGGTGGTGATACTCGCCGCGGATGTAGATGAACGCACGATCCAGCTGACATGCGTAGCAGCAGATCGCGATGCCTTCGAGCATGAGGTGCGGATCGAAGTCCATCAGCAGCCGGTCCTTGAAGGTGCCCGGCTCCGACTCATCCGCGTTGATCGCAAGATAGCGCGGCTCGCGCTCGCCCTGGCTCGACCCTTCGGGAACCGGTGGCAGGAACGTCCACTTCAGACCCGTCGGGAAGCCCGCGCCGCCCCGCCCGCGCAGCTGCGACGTCTTCACCTCATCAACGACCGCGCTCGGCTCCATCGACAGTGCCTTGCGCAGACCTTCGTACCCGCCCGTTTGCACGTACTCGTCGTATCCGACAACGTGGCGATCCTTCGGATCTCCGAACGGATAGCACGGAATCCGACGCGTCAGGTCAGGCTCGGTCATCTTGGGCTGATACATCGCGCTCCCACCGATCACATGGCGTTCACTCGTGCCACGTGCGTATTCGACAACGATCGCGAGATCGATGCTCCCCGATCCCACGCATCGCCATCCTAGTCAGCATCGGTGTCGCCCGCGCCGGTTCGACCGGGCCCGGGCGTTCCAGGCAGCTGGCGGGCGAATCCGCGGATCCCCTGCCCTCCATCGCTGCTTGTTGATCTTCGCCGTGCGACTTTCCCTATCGCACGCCAAGCGGCGACCAGTTCACCGGGAACATCCCATCATGCTCCTCGATCCACATGGTCTGCGGCAGGGCCTGTCCGATGGTCTCGTGGGTTCCGACCACCAGCAGCGGCGGCGGAGCGCCCTCCTCCATCACCTTGCCGTCACCGACGGCCAGGTCGTACGGCCCGGGACGCTGCAACTCCAGCCACGCCGGGTCCCCCATCGTCGCAATCCGGAAGTCGCCCGGCGCAGGCTCGGCGATCTCGTCGATCCGCTGCACGCGGACCCACACCACCGCGTCACTCATCGACGTCGGCCACTGCCGCCGCCCAAGCTGCGTGCGTAGGGCCTCGCCCGGCTGAATGACCACCTGAAGTTCGTGATCCGTCCGCATGTCCGTCAGACCCAGCGGCCGGCGCACATCCACGCGGGCGACCCAGTAGCGCACGACGATCGGATCCTCCAAGGTGTTGACCACCCGGGCCGTTGGGCCGTGCTTCATCAGAATCGGACCATTCGCGACCGCAACGCCGCCGCCCCATGACGGAGGGGGCACGAGCATCGCTACCGCCGGAGGCCAGGGCACCCAGCAGCCCACCTGCGTCAACGCCGCGGCGATCAGTCCGCCGGTCAGTACAGCCTTCGTTGCTCGCGTCGCTCGTCGCATCATTGCTCCGTCTCGATCTCTTCGATGGTCGTCCGGCGCAGCGTGACCTTCTTGCCCTGGGCCTCGTGCTGCTCCTCCTCCACCTCCGTGCGGAGAACCTGTCTCTCCGCAGAGACATCGGTCGTCACACCCTTCCAGATGTGACCGAAAAACTCACCAACGCTCCGAGCGATCGATTTGCGCTGCTCATCCACCATCAGCACGCGCTCCAACGTCCGGATAACCGGACTGTCACCTGTCCGCCCACCGAATTTCGTCAGCTCAGTGCCCCGAGCCGTTGCGACGGGCCGCCTCGATCAGGTCACCCACCGCCGACGGATCGACGTTCTCGTGCAAGGTCTCATCGATCAGCATCACCGGCGCCGTGCCGCAAGAGCCGAGGCATTCGAGCTCCACCAGCGTGAAGTCCTCGTCGTCCGTCGTCTCGCCCACCTCGACGCCAAGCTTCTCGCGGCAGGCCTTGGTCACCTCAGGCTGGCCGCAGAATTCGCATGCAATCGAGCGGCAGACCGCGACCACATGCTTGCCCTTGCGCTTGAGCCAGAATTCCTCGTAGAAACTCGCAGTGTCGATCACATCGCCCGGGGCCAAGCCGAGGAAGTCCGCGATCTCCATCATCGCCTGGTGCGGGATCCAGCCGTAGGTGTGCTGGATCTTGTGCAGTGCAGGCAACAGCGCACCCTGTTTGGTCTCGTACCGCGGCAGGTACGTCTTGGTCAGATGCTCACGCATCTGCTCCGTGAGGTACGGCTCGTCCCGACGCTCGATCTTCGCGCCCGCCGAGTCCTTGGTGATCCACGCCATTGCCGCTCCTTCTCTGCCCAGGGCCCACCGTCGAGCAGCATGCTATCCGCCCAAGCCACCCCAGGAGCAGGTGCCGCGCTCTGACGAGCCCTCAACGAAGGCCACGCTCCCCTTCGCCAGCCCAAGCGGTGTGATGAGGCCGCAAGTCGAATCGCCGGATCTCTTCCTCGCCGCGAAACCCTCACTCCCCACCCGTCGGCGGTGTCGGCGGCAGCTCCCCCGGGCTGCAGGACCTCCCGTCGATCGACTGGTGCGCCTCCATCGGTGACTCCGCCGTCACGCGCTGCACGCTGCCCTTGGGATTGGACCGCACCGTCGCGATGCGCACCGTCCCCTCTGGCGGCTCGGGATCGCTGCGGCCCCACGTCACGGCGTCCAGCGCCTCGCCTCGGGGTGAGCTGAGCAGGACGAAATCGCCCCCATTGCTGAACGCGCGATTTCGCGAGCGGTTGCCCATGGTGAAGACGTACGCCCCACCGAAGAGGCTGTTCGGCCCCTCGGGCGCCTTCGACGGCGTGCCCAGCGGCCCCTCGATCGCCGACTCGCACCCGTTGAAGACCACCACAATCCCACCGGGTGGGAGCGTGAACTGCGGGAAGCGAAACCGCACGCCCCGCGTCGTCTCCGGATCGCCGGTGGTGAGCCGGTTGGTCAGGGTGTAGCCGGCGAGCTCCATCGCTGCGGTCGTGCCGTTGAACAGTTCGACGAACTCATCCCCTGCACTGTGGCGCACGCCGTCGCCGGTCGCATCCCCGGCATCCCCCTTGGGAACGTTGAACAGCACTTCCGTGATGACCGGGTGGTGTGCATCTTCCGGCGCACCCGCCGCGAACACGACCACCAGCCCCAGGAGGGTCGCATGATTCAGCATCCTGTGAAACTAGCGACACTCCTGCTGAACCGCCCTCACCGACCAAGGGGCCCCCAACCGGATGCCAACCGCCATTAACCTTCTGTCGCCGCGGGAATAGACCGCCCCGCCGCAGTTGTTGATTTCCCAACGAATTACTCGTTGAAACACCTTTTTCAGGAGACTCGAGCCATGTCCAAACTGCGCATCACCGGAGCCGCCCTCGGCGTCGCCGCACTCGCCACCGCCGCCACGCTCTTCGGACCCTTCCCTCCGACCTCCACCGCCGACGCACAGGTCGAGGCCCGTCGCGGCACGACCTTCAAGGTTGATCAGGTCCACTCCTCCGTCCTGTTCAGCGTGAAGTACATGAATTCGTCGTACTTCTTCGGGCGCTTCAACGAGTTCTCCGGCACCTTCCTCATTGATCCCGACAAGCCGGGCGCATCCTTCATCGACATCACCATCGATGCGACGAGCGTTGACTCCGGCCACGAAGGCCGTGACGGTCATCTCAAGGGTCCCGACTTCTTCAACACCGCGCAGTACAAGACCGCCACCTTCAAATCCACCTCCGCGCAGCGCGTCGATGACGACACCATCGCGGTCACCGGCAACTTCACGGCACGCGGCGTCACCAACGAGATCACCGTCGAGGTTGACCTCGTCGGCGTCACCACCGATCCGCGGGCCAACAAGATGCGCCAGGGCTTCATGTGCAAATTCACCTTCGACCGCCTCGACTACGGCATCTCCTACGGGCCGCAGGCGCTCTCCGCCGATACCGACATGATCATCTCCATCACCGGTCTCGAGCAGTAATCACAACCACATGCATCCGGCTCTCGAACTCCTCCTGAAGGCAGCGATCGTGCCGGTGCTCGCCGCACTCACCGCGGCGGGCATCGGCTTCGGTCTTTCGCGCCTTCTGCTGCGAGGCAACCGTCCTAACCTCACGCTCCCGTTCACCATCGCCGCCGGCTTCATCGGCGCGGACATCAGCGTTCGAGGGTGGCACGGCTTCTGGCCCGGTGACATCAGCTACCGCATCTCCCCACTCGTGGGCGCGGCACTGATCCTCGGCGTTCTGGAATCACTCGCGACCGGGCGCCTCAAGGACACGCCCCGGCGCATCGTCCGCAGCGTCCTCGGTCTCGCGGGCGGCTTCGCCGTCGCGTGGTTCGTCGGAACGCCCGTCATCCTCGAGGGAACACCCCTCGTGCTCGTGCTCATCGGCGCAACGCTGCTGATCGCGCTGCAGTGGCTCGTCCTCGGCGAGCAGTCCACCTCCAAGGCTGGAGGCACGCTCACGCTGTTTTCACTCGCCGCCGTCGCCTTCGGTGGCGCGGCGGTCCTCTTCCTGCTGCGCAATGCTGCGCTCGCCGAGATCTCCGGTGCGTTTGGCCTCGCACTGACCGTCGCAACCATCTTGCGTTGGAAGTGGCCCAAGCTCGGTGATGCCCCTGCGCTCGGCGCACCGGCAGCGGTGGCATTCGTGCTCATGCCGCTGGTCGCTGCGATGCTGGTCTTCCTGTTGCCGGAACGGCGCATTCCCGCGGCGTGCGTGCTCGCAGCCGCCCCACTTCTCACGCTGGTCCATCGCATCAAGCCGCTGCGCCGGTTGCCCGGTCCTGTCACCGCCGTGGTGCAGCTCGGGCTGATCGGGCTCGTGCTCGGCGGGACCGCGCTGGCGCTGCATCTCACTGAGGAGAGTGCCCCCTGCTAAGGGCGGCAAAGGGCGCGGGGGGGCCTCGAATCGTCCCTGCCCGTGCACTTGGTCATGGGACATCTTCCTGGAAGAGCATCGCGGCGAGGATCGAAACGTCATCTGCCTGCAGAAGTCCATTGGCGATCGCACGCCGGAGGATGTGTGGGCCCAGATGGTCGAGAGCACGCGATACATCGTGCGCTCCTGGCCGGAGAGCCCCACGACGGGAGACACCGTCACCATTGCACTGACGGCGTCGGAGACGACCGACGGCACGGTCTTCCTGCTCAACGAAAGGCGTCAGCTTGTGCTGCGTGTTGCAGCGCTGAACGATGCGTTGGTGCGGTTCACCATCGAGCCCAACTGCTCGGAAGGCTTCGAAGAGCTCGCCGCGGGCGTATTCGCGGGGACCTTCGGCATCGATGCGAATCGGCTCGGGTTGATCCGGTCGTACTGGATCGATCAGCTCGAAGCGATGCTGTGATCTCGCCTACGCGCGGCGTTCGCCGGTGCGACGTTTGAATGTAGCGCGAAGCTCCCCGAGCTCGGTTGGCGACACCATGTCGAGCCAGTATGCGATGCGCGCGAGACCTGCATCGGTGAACTCTTGGGCACGGCGGTTGATCTCGTTGACACGCGCGTTGCCAAGGTCGCGGCAGAGTGTGTCGTCGCATTTG
>JBCBTA010000063.1:0-11114 GCA_039818905.1 Planctomycetota bacterium | reverse complement strand
TCTCCGACGCGCACTCCTGCTCCAAGGCCTGGTATGCTTAGAAGAGCAGAATCAGCAGGGCCAGCTTGAGGTGCGGTTCGTCGATCAACGCCACCATCGGCCCCTGACCGGGATCGAACGTCAGACGTATGCCGTGATGCTCGGCCTGCGGCAGGTAGAAATCGACCAGCTCCTCGACGACCGTGTTGAGATCGGTCGGGACAAGATCGAGACGCATGGCCCCGGCAAAGCGAAGGAAGTCGCCCAGGATGTCACGCAGGCGCTCGGCCTCGCGGCGCAGGACATCGACGCGGCGCAGTAGCCGGCCCTGCACCTGCTGACTGTCTTCCTCGGTGTCAAGGTCCTCCACCGCCTCGGCGAGCAGCTGCGCGTTGAGGCCGATGGTGGACAGCGGGTTCTTGATCTCGTGGGCGAGGCCACCGGTCATGGCACCGATCTCCGCCATGCGCTCGGCGGCGAGAGCGCGCCGTTCGGCGGCGAGCGCACGGGCCCGCTGGCGCGTGGCGCGCATGACAGACAGTGGAAGCAGTGCCAGAGCGGCGAGCGTGGCGCCTGCGATCAGCCCGATCCAGAACATGGAGTGACGATACTGCCGAAGTGTGGGTGACACCTACCGCCGCGGAGTGCGGCTGGCGCGGCGTATGGGACGAACGGTGACATCCACTTCCGTGCGCACGACCCGTGTCGCGTGCCAGCCCTTGTCACCGTGAATGGCGTCGTAGCGCACGGCACTGCCGTCACTCAGCACACGAAAGCCATCACCTTCGATCTGCGAATAGTGCACGAAGATGTCCTGTCCCTCGGGACCGACGATGAAGCCGTACCCCTTCTTCGGGTCGAACCACTTCACCGTGCCTTCGACATCCTGGAGCGCCTTGTCGGGCTCGCTCATCGCGTTCCCTCACGAATTGCACATGCTGGGGGTGGGCACCAGCACACGACGTGTGCTCCAACAACAACCGGAGGAAGCGCAGCGACCAACTGGGAAGCGCCGGCGAGCATGCATCTCGCATCCTGCGTGTCGTGCATTGGGCCCCTTTCCAGGGGAAACGACGACAAAAAGTCACAACCCAGACCAGACACCAACGCCCTCCAGAGCGCACGGTATCGAGTCTGGGTCGGAGACGCAATGACTTATCGGCACATCCCGGGATGACCCCGGGTGTTCTCCTAGTCGCCTGCCGCGACTTCCTCGGGCTCGTTCGCCTCGGCCTGCTCTTCGAGAATGACTGCCTTGCGGCTGAGCTTGATGCGTCCCTGGTCATCGACATTGATGACCTTGACGCGAAGCACGTCGCCGATGGAGACAACGTCGTTGATCTCCTTGACGTACCCCTCGGACAGCTCGGAGATGTGGCACATGCCGTCGGTGCCCGGCGCCAGTTCGATGAACGCGCCGAAGTCCTTGAGCGACACAACCTTACCTTCGAAGATGGTGCCAACCTTGATCTCGGCGACGAGCGCCTCGACCTCGGCCAGCGCACCCTTGAGGGCAGGCCCGTCGGACGCGGCGATCATGACCGAGCCGTCGTCCTCGACGTCGATGTTGACGCCCCACTTCTCCTGAATCGCGCGGATGGTCTTGCCGCCCGGGCCGATGAGCTTGCCGATCTTGTCGGGGTTGATCGACAGCGTCTCGATACGCGGGGCGAAATCGCTGATCTCGGCGCGGGGACCACCGATTACGGCTTCCATCTGCTTGATGATGTCGAGACGACCGATGCGGGCCTGCTCGAAGATCTCCTCGATCTCCGCGATGCTCAGGCCGCGAGCCTTGAGGTCGAGCTGGATGCCCGTGATGCCCTCATGGGTGCCGGAGACCTTGAAGTCCATGTCACCGAAGAAGTCCTCCTCACCGATGATGTCGGTGACGCGGACGACGGTGCTGCCGTCTTCATTGCTGAAGCGCCCCACGGAGATGCCGGCGCAGGTGTTCTTGATCGGGACACCGGCGTCCATCAGTGCCAGACAACCACCACACACCGATGCCATGGACGACGAGCCGTTGGACTCGGTGATGTCGCTGACGATGCGGACGGTGTAGGGGAACTCGTCGGCCGACGGCAGGATGCCGAGCAGTGAACGCTCGGCAAGTGCGCCGTGCCCGACCTCGCGACGACCGGGACCCATGATGCGTCCGGCCTCGCCGGTGCAGAAGGGCGGGAAGTTGTAGTGCAGGTAGAACTTCTTGCTGTACTCGGGCGTCAGGCCATCGACGATCTGCTCGTCGCGACCGGTGCCGAGCGTGCAGCTGACGAGGGACTGTGTTTCGCCGCGCTGGAAGAAGGCCGAGCCGTGCGTGCGCTCGAAGATCCCGACTTCCATCTCGAGGTCGCGGATCTGCGCGAACTCGCGGCCGTCGGCACGAAGGCCCTTCTCGACGATGAGCTTGCGCGTGACCTTCTTCTCGAGCGTGCGGTAGGCCTCCTTGGCCTGCCGGCGCCGGTCAGCGGACTCGGCCCACTCGCCGTAGGTGCCGTCGGTCTTCTCGGCGAAGAGCTCGTCGAGCATGGCGTCGCGGATCTCGAAGACCTTGTCGCCACGATCGTGCTTACCGGGGATCTGCCGCGCCTCGGTGAGAGCGCTCTCGCAGTGATTGCGGACGATCTCGAAGACCTCATCGCTCGGCAGCGAGGAGTTCCACTCGGTGATCTCCTGGCCGGCCTTCTCGCGAAGCTCGTCCATCATGTCGAGCAGCTGACCGATGTGCTCGTAGCCGAACGTGATCGCCTCGAGCATCTCCGCCTCAGGCAGCTCGGCGGCGCCGACTTCGATCATGTTGATGCCGTCGCGGTGACCCGAGAGGACCAGGTCGAGGTCGCTGTACTCGAGCTGCGTGACCGTCGGGTTGACGACCAGCTGCGGGCCGTCATCGGTGTGGATGCGGCCGACGCGAACGGTCGAGAGCGGGCCCTCGAAGGGGGCGTTGGAGATCGTGAGGGCAGCCGAGGCTCCGACGGCGGCGATGACGTCGCTGTCGTTTTCGCCGTCGTGGCTCATGACCCAGCACTGGATCTGCACTTCGTCGATGAAGCCATCGGGGAAGAGCGGACGGATCGGGCGATCGATCATCCGCATGGTGAGGACTTCCTTCTCGTTGGGAGCACTCTCACGCTTGCGGAAGCCGCCGGGGAACTTGCCCGCCGCGGACGTCTTCTCGCGGTAGTCAACCTGCATGGGGAAGAAGTCGAGCCCTGCACGCGGGTTGGCTCGCACGCAGGTGCAGAGCACGGTGGTCCCGCCGTAGGTCACGATGACCGAGCTGGTCGCGAGCTTGGCAACCTTGCCGGTCTCGATGGTGAGCGTGCGTCCGCCGATCTCGCGCTCAATCTTCACTTGTGCCATTGCAATTGCCTCTCCATGCGGGTTGATCCGAGCCGTGCGCCACGTTGCGCCCGCTGCGGGACCATCCTGCATCGTTGTGGCTGTCCGGGAGCCAGAGGGAGAGGCAGAAGGCAGAGAGCAGGCCATCGCATGCTGACTGCCTACTGCCGCCCACATGCAATGCGGACAGCGCGTGTTCAGAAACGCGGCCTACGCCGGTTTACTTGCGCAGACCCAGACTCTTGATCAGCTTCTGGTAGCGCTCGCGATCGATGCGACGCAGATAGCCGGTCAGTCGGCTTCGCCGGCTCACCATGCCCATCAGACCACGACGCGACGAGAAGTCATGCTTGTGCTCCTTGAGATGCTCCGTGAGGTCACGGATGTTCTCAGTGAGCAACGCGACCTGCACCTCGGGTGACCCGGTGTCGCCCTCGTGGGTGCGGTACTGCTCGACGATCTCGTTGCGGCGCTCGATGGACAGCGGCATAGTGGCGGACCCGATCCTGGACTGTGAATGGAAGACACCCGGGGACGCTCCAAACTGGAGGGCCCCTGGACAGGTGCAAGATCGTACCACCCCCCCCGTCGCCGGGCAATGGGCCTCCCAAAGCCCATCGGAGCGGATACGCTCTGGCCCATGAAGGCCTCCCAACGAGTTCGATCACTCAAGCCGTCGGCCACACTGGCGGTGAATCAGCGTGCCGCGGAACTGCGCGGCGAGGGTGTCGCGGTCCTGTCGTTCGCGGCTGGCGAGCCGGACTTCGGGACGCCAGAGCCCATTGTCGAATCCGCGATTGTGGGCCTCCAGGCGGGTCTGACGCGGTACGGACCGGTTCCCGGAACACCCGAGGCACGCTCTCTGATCGCCGAGCGGATGAGCCGCGTCAACGGCATCCCGAACGTCACGCCCGACCACGTGGTGATCTCCTCCGGCGGCAAGCACAGCCTGTACCTGCTCTTCCAGGCCCTTCTCGATCCGCCCGCCACAGGCGAGGGGCCGGCCGAGGTCCTGCTGCCCGTCCCGGCGTGGGTGAGCTACCGGCCACAGATCGAGCTGGCAGGCGGCGCCGTCGTTGAGATGCCGACGTCGGCAGAGGCGGACTTCAAGATCACGCCGGAGCAACTCCGCAATGCCATCACCCCCCGCTCGCGCGTGCTGGTGATCAACTCGCCCTCCAACCCCTGCGGCACGATGTACACGCCTGACGAGCTGCGCGCCATCGGTGATGTCGTGCGCGAAGCCGCGGCGACCGTCGCGCCGGATCTCGTCGTCATCAGCGATGAGCTGTACGAGCGCATCATCTTCGGCGGCATCGATCACTTCTCGATCGGCTCGATCCCGGAGATCGCCGAGCGCGTGATCACCGTCAATGGCCTCAGCAAGGCGTATGCAATGACCGGCTGGCGCATCGGCTATTTCGCCGGCTCCGGCGCCTTCGGGCTGGAGATCGCCGGCGGCGTCAAGCGGCTGCAGAGCCAGTCAACGACCAGCGTCCCGACATTTCTCATGCCAAGCGTGAAGGCCGCGCTGGAGGAGTGCGACGCGGAGGTCGAGCGGATGCGCAGCGCATTCGCGCAGCGCGGCGCGGTGATGCACGAGCTGATCAGCGCGATCCCGGGCCTCGTATGTCCGACGCCGACGGGCGCGTTCTACGTCTTTCCGGATGTGTCGTCTCATTTCGGCACCACCAGCTCCGGTGGCGCGGGCATCGAATCCGCCATGGACTTCGCATCCGCTCTGCTCAATGAACAGCATGTTGCGGTTGTGCCGGGAGAGGACTTCGGGGCCGGTGGCGAGCGGTGCGTGCGAATCAGCTTCGCGTGCTCGGAGGAGCAGATCCGCGAAGGTGCGAAGCGCATCGCGGCGTTCGTGGCGGGGCTGTCGTAGACGCACCGCGAGACGTGAGACAACCTCGTGCGTCAGAGGCCGTCGGCCGGCTCGGTGCCGTTGGTAACGTCCGCGGTCAGCCAGATGGCCTCGCCCATGCGCACGACGCCCGCGGGGCGACCGACCTCCGCGAGCAGGGCCGCCAGCCCCGGATCATCGACGAAGCGCACGCGTGACGGTGGTGCATCGACGGACAGGCGCGCGACTGCCGTCGGATCCGTCGCGAGGCGGGTGAAGGTGATGCCGGATGGAGCTTCGGGGGGTGCCGGCCTCGCGCCTTCGGCGACGATCAGCGAGCTCCCGCCGGTGCTTCTCGATGACGTTGGACGCATGAGCAAGGGCAGTGCGCACAACGCCATAACGGCGCACGCAACGAGTGCGCTGCGGCGGGCACGACGACGGGCGTGCAGACGCTGCATCTCGGCGATCAGCCGGCCCCGCATGGCGGTGCGATGGTCACTCATGGGCCGTCCTCCCCGGAGGAGTCGCGCAGACGGCGCAGGATGCGGTTGATGCGCGCGTGAGCCGCGGCTGCGCTGATCCCCAGCCCCGCACCGATGCGCTGCAGCGTCCAGCCGAAGCGGTAACGCTCGATGATGAGGCCGACTTCCTCATCCGCCAGAGTCTGCAACTGCTGCTCGAGCCACCCGATGCGCTCACTCACCGGCGGTGCGTCCGGTGGGAGATGGGCGGACTCCCGCCTGCTGCGCCGCCGCTCGCGGCGCATGGCGTCCAGCGCGGTGCGCAGCAGCGTGCGCCGGAGCCAGGCGTCCAGCTGGGCCTGGGTCTGCAGTGTCGGGATGGAGCGAATGACCTTCATGAATGTGTCCTGTACGACGTCGAGGCAGAAGGCCTCGTCGCGACCGATGTCGCGGCGGACCGCGTGCAGCAGTCGGTCGAAAGAGCGGTCATAGAGACGCGCAAACGCCTCCGTGTCTCCGGAGGCGATCGCGCGGGTCAGTGCCGCGGTCCCGTCGTCGCTGGGTGGGTGCGTGGTCACTGGTGAGACGCATTGTGGTCACCGGGACGACGTCTCGCCCGCCGCTGCGCGAAGATCGTCGATCTCCTTCTGCATCACGGCCTTCTGGATGGCGAACTCCCGCTCGACCATCAGCAGCTGATCGCGCAGCTGGGCACGCTCATCCTCCAGAAGGGTGATCTCGTTGCGAAGCGTGCGCTGCACGGAATCCATCTCGATGCGAAGATCACGGTTCTGCTGGTGCATCCCCTCCAGCATCCGCCGCAGCTCCTTGCTCTCCGGATCGGGGGTGGTGTTGCCTCGACGGGCGCTGGCAGATGCATTTTCGAGATTATCGATGGCCTGCTCGATGGTCCGCAGCGCGTCGCGATCACCACGTGCGATGAGGAGCGTGGTCGCCTCGTGATAGCGCAGATCCACGCCGCCAATCTGTCCCGCGGCAAGCGCGGCCTCGATGGCACCGAGCACCTCGTCGGCCGTGTACAACTCGATCGCGAGCATCTCCGACAGCGACCGGACAAGTGTCTCGTCGCGGACCGCCTGGCGCGTGTCGCGCTCCGCCCAGATCACGAACGTCGAGCCTTCGGTCGTCACGCGCATGTGGCCCGTCGGCACGGGCAGGTGGCGGACGAGCGCAACAGCGTCGGCGTAGCGAACGGCGGTCAACGCGACGGGTGCCATCTGGATGTCCTCGAGACCGTCCGTCAGCATGATGTTGCGGACTCCGATGCTGTCCTGGATCGAGTTGAGGTAGTCGGCGACGGTGCCACCCTTGAAGTCGATGGCGATGCGCTGCTCAGCGACGGGGACGTCGCTCGCGCGCACGGACGCGGTCGAAATCAGCAGTGCGGCGAGAAGTCCGATCAGGTGTGAGCGTCGCATGGGGCGGTTCCTTCAGTGAGGGGTGTTGGTCAGCAGAAGACAGACGCCGCCGCTCGGGCTGTTTCGCGCCGAGTTGCAAAAATGTCCGCTCGATGGTCCACCAGGGCCGCCGGGCGGTACACTTCGCCCCATGCACTACCAGACGCACCAGTCGGTGATCGACGACCTTGAGGCGCGGATCTTGACCATCCGCGACTCTCTTTGACTACGACGGCAAGCTCACCAGGCGCAAGGACTTGGAAGACAAGATGGGCGCGGTGGATTTCTGGGACAACCAGGATGCCGCCCAGGCCGTCGTCGCGGAGCTCAAGGGCCTGAAGGCCCAGACCGAGCCACTGGGCGAGATCATCGACGATCTGGAAAACGCCAAGGTCGCCTACGAGATGTCGCGCGAGGCGGATGACCAGGATCTGCTGGTCGAGGCCGACGAGTCGCTGTTCGACCTCGAGCGCCGGATGGGCAAGGTCGAGTTGCTCAGCCTGCTCTCCGGGCGCCACGACGTCCGCAACTGCTTCTTCACGATCTCCGCGGGTGACGGCGGCACTGAGGCCAACGACTGGTGCGAAATGCTGTACCGCATGTACGTGATGTTCTTCGAGAAGCACCACGGCGAGTGGAAGATCGAGGAGATCAGCAAGACGCACGGCACCGAGGTCGGTATCGACGAGGTGACGCTGCACGTCAAAGGCCCCCACGCCTTCGGCTACCTCAAGTGTGAGCGCGGCACGCATCGGCTTGCCCGCGTCAGCCCCTTCAACGCACAGGGCAAGCGCCAGACATCCTTCGCGACGGTGGATGTCGTACCCGAGTTTGAAGAGAGCAAGCTCGAGATTCCGGACACGGAACTCGAGATCACCTACTTCGCGCGGTCATCGGGCCCCGGTGGTCAGAACGTCAACAAGGTGGCCTCGGCCTGTCGCATCGTGCACAAGCCGACGGGCATCATGGTGGTTGCGTCAACGCACCGCGATCAGCCGCAGAACAAGCGCCAGGCCATGACACTTCTCCAGGCGAAGCTCGAGGAGATCGAGGAGGAGAAGCGCAGCGCCGAGATCCGCGAGGCAGCCGGTGGTGCCGTGGACCGTGGCTGGGGTACGCAGATCCGCAGCTACGTGCTGTACGACAACCGTGTGAAGGACCATCGGACGGGACACGAGCAGAATCCCTCCGGCGTGCTCGACGGCGACCTCGACGAGTTCATCGACGCCGAACTCAAGCGTCGCCGCCGCGAGCAGACCGAAGCCGAGAAGGTGTAAGACGCGGAGAGAACGGAGACGAGAAGAGCAAAACGAAAATGAGAGACGCGCCGGTTCGGACGCGCCTCTCATGTGTTCGTTTCGCTTTCCGCTTTGCCCTCTGTCTGCTCAGCGGTTCGCCGACATGTCGTTGAACTCGCCCATGCCGAGTTCGTCACGAAGCAGTTCACGGTCGATGTCGTTGACCACCTGATTGCCGTCGAGGTCCGCACGGCACTCGTATGCGGTCAGCGCCTCGAAGGCGTAGACGTCCTGCGGATCGACGATGCCGTCACCATTGACGTCGCCGGCGATGTTGTTGACGTCGAAGTTCACGACCTGAATCGTTTCATTGACGATGACGCCGTTGACCTTCTCACGAAGCGTGAGGGTCAGCGAGTTGCTGCCGCTGAGGCCGGTGACGGGAAGGACCCACTGGTTGCGGTCCCAGTCGATCGCGGTTTGGTTGCCGCCGCCGTTGAGGTTGGCGATCACCTCGGTGACGGTGCGGTCGGGGTTGGTGATGGTGATGGTGCCGTCGCCCGAGAGGCAGTCAACGTCGGCCTCGACCGTCGCGGTCGGGTTCTGGCGATCGACGTAGATGACCTCGCGCAGCTCGGTGAAGATCGGCTCACCGCTGGAGCGGTGGCGGAAGACGATCACGCTGATGTAGTTGTAGCCCTCGGGCAGATCATCGGTGTTGATCTCCTGGGCGTAGTCACCGGTGCCGCCGCCGAAGAGCGGGCTGTTGACGTCGAGGAAGCCCTCGTAGGCGGCAAAGCGTCCGCCGGCGCCGGTGTCCTCGTTGATCGAACCATTTCCGTTGAAGTCGAAGAAGCCCTGGTTGATGCGGAACTTGGCTTGGTCGTCCGTGTTGGGATCGGACGGGTCGGCCTGCGTCGTCGCGACCTGCAGGTCGAAGGTCGGGCCCTGGATTACCGGGATCGTGGCCAGACGGCGCGCGAAGGGCGCGGTGCCGATCGGATCAGCCGGCAGGACGGTGGCCTGGTCGGTGATGGTGAGCGTCGCGTCCGGGTTGATCGGGCCATAGACCACGTAGCCGTTGTTGTGCTCACCGGTGGTCGGGCCGTTCTCCGGAATGCGGATGGTGACCGACCCGCCTGCGCCGACAGTGATGGTGTCGAAGATGTCGTTGGCGGGATCCACGACGGGATCCGTCGCATTGCCGGTCAGCTCGTGCAGGATGGTGCCCGGCGCGAAGTCGGTGTTGAAGGTCCGCGTGTGGAAGCTGCCGCCGTACTCATCGGTCACGGCGACAACGCAGGAGTTGGACCGCTCATAGGCGAAGACCTGCGCGTCCTCCCAGCGACGCTTGAACTGGCCGCGGCCGTGCTGATGTCGGATGCGGTTGAGCACGATGATGCGATCGTCCTCGACGGTCATCGGCGTGTTGGCCGGCAGCGGGATCATGGTGCCGTAGCCGAGGGCGGTTGGCACGCCCTCGCGCGGCCAGAAGCCGAAGGTCCGGACACCGTGGAACTCACGGGCGTTGTGGTACACGATCGGAGGACCAGGACGCAGCAGGAGGTAGGCGTACGCCCACGGCGCGACCTTGTCTTCGTAGGGGTTGCCCGGTGCGCTGCCGCCGTCGCCGAGCGTCCCGTTGTCGTGGCTGTGAATGTGGTTCACGCCGAGCGAACCGTTGTCCATGAAGCCGTCGTTGTTGGGGAAGACCTCGTCGGTTCGGTCGATGTGCTGATTGTCGAGGTCGCCGGCGAAGCCGAGACCCTTGCCGCCGATGACGTTGCGGATGTTGCCGGCGCCGCTCAGATCGAGTGCGTCACGGTTGCCGAAGCCGTCGAGGCGCACCCAGTAGGTCCAGACGTCGAAGTTGCCCGACGTGGCCTCGACGAAGCTGAAGGGCGTGCCGAAGCCGCCGCCCGGCAGGGCGCGGCGGTTGTGGACCGCGGCGTCGAAGTAGCGATCCCAGAACCACGGCTCCATGTGCTTGGCAGCATCGAGGCGGAAGCCGTCAACCTTGAAGTCCTCGAGCATGCGCTGTGCCCAGCGCATGTGCATCAGCGTGATGTTCTCCATGGTCGGATCACCCGCCATGGGGTCAGCCGTGTTGAACGGGTGGATCGACCAGTTCTCCGGCCCGGTATTGAACGTGCCGAAGGAGCCGCCCGATCGATTGAACCCGGGGTTGAAGACGTTGGTCGGCGACAGCGCGAGGTCGGGGTAGAAGCGGGCGTTGTCCGGATCGGGCTGATCGACGAACGTGCCCGCCGGGATGCGGCGGACGGGATCGTTCGGCCCGCCCTGGACACCCTCGGGGATGTTCGGATCGGTCGGATGGCGGATCATCCAGTTGTTGCTGCCGGGGTTGACGTCGCACAACGCGACGAGATCGCCGCGGAACAGGTCGTACATCGAACCGCCCGGGTTCTCCGACTGGAAGTACCCGAAGGCGTTGCCGTTGTTGAAGTCGCCCCAGTTGCTCGTCGAGCTCTTCTGCTCGACCGGACCGGTCCAGACGCCGGGCCATGAACCGGCTTCATGGAAGCCGAAGGACTCGTTGCGCCCGGAGTTGTGGTTGAGGATCGTCTCGAGATAGACGAGCACGTTCGCCCGCTTGTACTGATCGACCAGCGCGCGGAAGTCCTCCTCCGTGCCGTAGATCGTCGGGTCTCCGGGTCGGCCGAAGCGGAAGCGATCGGCGATGTCGTAGCCGGGGCTCGTCGGGTCGGCCGCGACGCTGGGCGACGGCATCCAGACTGCACCGTAGAAGCTCCGGAAGACGTCGGGCATCCGGTATTCCTGGGTGTTGCTGGTCGCCTCG
>JBCBTA010000062.1:0-11165 GCA_039818905.1 Planctomycetota bacterium | reverse complement strand
TGCGCGACGTCGCCCGGTTCGTGCATGCCTACGGGGAGCGCGCCACGTCGAATGAGCGTGAGGGGGTTCGAGATCCCGAGCTCGATCAGCTCGACACCGACAGCGCCGGCACTGCTGAGCTTCGACAGGCGCACACCGATCCCCTTCAGATACCGCGGCACCTGCAGCAGCCATCGCCATGGTGTCGTCAGCAGGAAACCCTGCGGCAGGAGTCCACCCATCTGGGCCTGTACATCCATGATCGCAAGGTCCCATGCGCGCGGCGTGTCGCCTTCGAGGGTGAGCTGGAGCGTATGCCGAGTAGACAGGACTTCCTCCACCAACCCGCACACACGACGGCACGCCTCGTCCAGTTGATTCCAGCCCGTGTCCATCGCTCGTTCGAAGGCCTCGCGATCGCGCGGCGGGTCAGCATCGCCCACGCACGCGCGCTCGCCAACCAGAAGCGTGATCTGCCCGTGAAGCTCCGCAGGTGATCCAATCGGGGCATGCAGGAGTGACAGCCGATCGAGAGCCCCCTGCTGGTCCAGGAGTGACTCAATCTGCGGGCCGAGCTTCATTGCCAGCAGCCGGCGAACCCCGGACCTGTGCGCATCGCGTGCATCGAGCTTTCGCACCATCGCCCGGACGCCAACGTGGGAGCCAGCATCGACCATCGCCGGGTACGCTCGAACGCGCTTCCCGCTCCGCTCGATCTCGATCCGCTCTGGCAGTGCGCCCACGTTCCAATCGTGCAGTCCATCACAGTCGAGGTCGCTCGGAACGGACTGCGGCCCGCGCACGTTCAGCTGGCGACGGAGCTCACGCACATCTCGACCAGCTCCGAGTTCTGTTCCCTCGTCGTCCACAACCCGGACACGCATCCTCAGATGCTCTGGAAGCGTGACGTTCGTCCATGCATTCGGTTGAATCGTCGAGCCACTGATCCGACTCAGCGCCGCGGCGACCGCCTCGAAGAAGTCACCCTTGTCGTTCGTGATCTCCGACGCGACCCTCGCAGACACCTCGGGAACCGGCACGAATGCACGGCGATGCGCCTTTGGCAGGGCCCGAATCAGCGCTCCGATCTTCTCCACGAGCATGCCTGGGACAAGCCACTCAGAATCGCGTTCGTCGATCGCTCCCAGCACTTCCGGCGGCACGGTGAGAGTCACGCCGTCGGCATCGTCCCCCGGGTGATACCGGTACCCCACATCAACCCGCCGTCCCGCGACCTGCTTGGAGTCGGGATATCGATCGAGACTCGCATCGACCTCGTCGTTGGCCAGCACATCCTGCTCATCCATGAACAGCAGACGCGGCTCATCCTGCTCCACCTGGCGCCGCCACTTCTCCAGCCGATCGCCTGCGTAGATATCCGCCGGGAGCAGTCGGTCGTAGAAGTCGAACCGCCTGTGTGCCTCTGCGAGCAGGTCACGGCGACGGACCTTCTCCTCCATCAACTCGACCCGCTCGACAAGCTGGCGATTGTGTTCGAAGAAGGGCGCTCGGGACGTCCACTCACCCTCGACGAGTGCATGATGAATGAACATGCGACGGCTCTCGTCAGGATTGACCGGGCCGTAGTGCCGAGTTCGGCGCGGCACGACTTCCAGCCCGAACAGCGTCACCCGCTCACTGGCCATCACCCGTCCACTCTTGGCATCCCAGGCTGGATCGCTGTAGTGCCGGCGGCACAAATGACCGGCAACATCCTCGATCCACCGTGGATCGATGCGCGCCACCATTCGGGCATACACCTGCGTAGTGCGCACGATCTCGCCGGCCATGATCCACTTCGACTTGCCGCCGAAGAGCGTTGATCCCGGGAAGATTCGGAACCGTCGTCCATGCGTGCCGACATACTCCGGCGGCTCGCGGAGATTCCCAACATTGCCAAGCAAACCCGTCATCAGCGCCCGGTGGACGAGGTCGTGCGAGGCTTCGCGCGAGTTCTCCTTGTGTCCCATCTCCGTCATCAGCCGCCGAAGCTGGCGGTGCGTATCGATCCACTCCCGCATGCGCATGTACGACAAGAAATTCTGCTTGCAGGCCTTGCGAAGCTTGCTCCCCGAGAGGTGCTGCGACCGCTCCTGATACCAACGCCAGAGATTGAGCAGGGAGATGAAGTCCGAGTGATCATCGACGAACTGAGCGTGCGCTTCGTCCGCCGCGGCCCGCACCTCCATCGGGCGCTCACGCGGATCCTGAACCGACAATGCCGCACCGATGACCAGCACCTCGGCCAGGCTCCCCTCCTTCTCCGCAGCGAGCAGCATCCGACCGATGCTCGGATCAATCGGCAGCCGCGCAAGCTGCACGCCGACATCCGTGAGCACCCCATCGTCATCGACTGCCCCGAGCTCGTGGAGACGCTCGTAGCCATCTCGAATGAGCCGGTCGTCCGGTCGATCCAGGAAGGGGAAGTCCGAGACGTCCCCGAGCTTCAGGGCCTTCATCTGAAGGATGACGCTGGCGAGATTCGTGCGCACGATCTCAGGCGGCGTGAATTCCTCGCGCGATGCGAAGTCATCCTCGCCATAGAGACGGATGCACACCCCCGGCTCGATGCGCCCGCACCGTCCACTACGCTGCTGGGCCGAGGCCTGCGAGATTCGCTCCACCTGCAGCCGCTGCAGACGTCCACGGGCACCGTAGCGGCTCAGTCGTGCAGTGCCCGTGTCGATGACGTAGCGAATGCCCGGTACGGTCAGCGACGTCTCGGCAACATTCGTCGCCAGGACGATCCGACGCCCCGGATGCCGTTGGAACACGCGATTCTGCTCATCAGCGGACAGTCGCGCATACAGCGGCAGGATCTCCGTCTCCGGCGGGTGATGCTTGCGCAGCGCCTCGGCCGTCTCTCGGATCTCCCGCTCCCCAGGCAGAAAGACCAGCACATCACCGACGCCCCCCCGCCGCGCATCCTCCCGGGCCAGCTCGTCCACAGCATGCAGGATGGCGTCGCTTGTGGAGCGGTCCTCCTCATCCGGGTCGTCAGATTCCAGCGGCCGGTAGCGGACTTCGACGGGGTACGTCCGCCCGGACACCTCGATGATGGGCGCATCCTCGAAGTGTGTGCTGAATCGCTCCGGATCGATCGTCGCCGACGTCACGATCAGCTTCAGATCCGAACGACGCGGCAGCAGCTGCTTGAGGATGCCCAGCAGGAAATCGATGTTGAGACCACGCTCGTGCGCTTCATCGATGATGAGCGTGTCGTACTGCTCCAGCCACCTGTCACCCTGTGTCTCCGCGAGCAGAATGCCGTCCGTCATCAGCTTGACGAACGTCTCTGGACTGGTGCGGTCACCAAAGCGCACCTTGTAGCCCACGGCTTTGCCGAGATCCGTCTTGAGCTCCGATGCGATGCGCGACGCCACGCTGCGAGCAGCGATCCGCCGTGGCTGCGTGTGTCCGATCATCCCCTCCACGCCGCGGCCAAGTTCCAGGCAGATCTTCGGCAGCTGTGTTGTCTTGCCCGAGCCTGTCTCGCCGCAGATGACCACGACCTGGTTGTCACGAATCGCCGACGCGATCTCATCGCGACGAGCCGCGATCGGCAGGTCTTGACCAAAGGTCGGGGCCGGCAGGTTGTTTCGGCGCCAGGCGAGCTGCGCCCTGCTTGCCTCGATGTCTCGCGCGATGGCCTCGAGCGCCTGAGGTCCGGGTGTCCGCCGGTCTGCTCCCTTCCTGCCGCGCCCGCCGCGAAGGCGCGCTCGCAGTCGCCGACGGTCTGCAGGCATGCAGCCGTCCACCAGCTTGAGCAGCGATGGTGCGGACAGTTCCATCATGAGACCGACATGCTAGGGATGTGGAGCCGACCCACGGCTAGAGCACGGTGCCAAATCGACGCTGGAAGAGCCGGCGCGTCGCATCGACCCACTGCGCTGCCAGAGGCCGGCTGGGCAGGGCAAATCGCACCGTCACGCGCTGCCCAGGGAACAGGTCTGACGCACCGGCATCGATGATCGCGACCGGAATCTCGAACAACCGCTCACGAGGCCTGAGCGTGCCCTGCTCGTCCTGTGTGGCAGCGATCGTGCCGCCGAGGCCGAGCGCAAGCGCGGGAGATGGCAGTGTCTGCCGACTCGCCGGCAGCGGCGCCCCCGCTACGCCCCGCGCACGTTGGCTGGGCCGCCCTCGCGGACGAATCTCCACATCCTTCGTCGTTCCGGAGGCAACGATGCCCGCCGAGACGTGCTGCCCCGCCAACACCCGGACGGTCCGGGCATCGGGTGACATCACAGTGCCGATGTGATCCCCCTTGGCGATCACCCGGCCGACGAGATCCTGCACGACGATCCACTGCCCTCCCGCCGGTGCGGAATGGGTCAGTGCAGCGAGGCGTGCATCCAGCGACGAGAGCCGCTCTTCCAGCGCAGCAGCCTGATCCGCTTCGATCTTGGCCATCGCGGCATCCTGCGCCAGCGCCAGCCGATACCGCGCCCTCGCGCCCTCGAGGCGTGCCGCAGTCGCATCGCGCAGGGCCAGCAGCTCCGCATTCTCCAGACGAATCAGCACCGTCTCCTGTTGAGCGACCGAACTGGATGCAGCCTGTACTTCGACAACCCTGCCACCTTCCTGGGCGTACACCTCGTGCCGCACTTCGGCATCGACGATGCCATCGACCCGCGGCCGCTCCGGCAGGGGGACGAGACCGATGAACCCGACGACGATGAACGCGGCGGCCAGCGATGTCGCGATCGCCAGTCCGCGCGTTCGTTCGAGCTGCGGACTCGTCCCGATGAAATGCACCAGCTTCCACACCGGCACGACGAAGAACATCACGAAGGCGCCGAGTGCGAGTAGGATGCCGATGATGAAGAGTTGATCGGCGATGAAAAGGACAATGGCGACCGTAATGAAGACTCGGTAGATGGCCGCTGCGATCCCGTAGCTCACCAGCAGCGGACGCTCGCCCGGGGAATGCGCCGGGCTCATGCTGCGTCGCACGCGCCAGGCATACCGCTTGACGATGTGGTGCAACTGCTCCTTGGATCGCTGGGCCAGGTTTGGCGTCTCCAGCAGATCGCACAGGATGTAGTACCCGTCGTACCGCAGCAGCGGGTTGGCATTGAAAAGCAGCGTGCTGACGCCGGCGACGAAGATGATGTTGTACGCCAGTGCGTTGATCAGCCCCGGCCCGGTGGAGACCCAGATCATCGCGGCGAGAGCAGCCACACCCAACTCCACAATCATGCCGGCAGCGCCGATGACCACCCGGCGCCACTTGTCGCGCAAGGCCCACGCGCTGGAGGCATCCACGTACGGGACCGGCATCAGCACCAACAGCATGATGCCGAGGACATGGACTTCGCCCCGTCCCCCCTCCTTGCGCCCGAAGTGCTTGCACGCGAACCCGTGCCCAAGCTCATGCAGCAGCTTCGTCAGGGCAAAGGCCAGATACAGCAGCGGCATGTTCGCCGGGGAGAGCACGCCCATGGCGCCATCGCCGAGTTCGCTCCAATGACCCGTCAGCATGACCAGTGCCGCGAGAAGCAGGATGCCCCACAGCACCAGCCCGATGCGGCTGAACAGCGGACCGATCAGACCCACCCACCGGTTCAGGAAGGTGTCGGGATCCCAGATGGGAATGCGGATGAACAGGAAGCTCGCGGCCCGTCCACCGGCTTCCTTGCGTCGCCGCCGGCGCTGCCGCTCGAAGAGCACCTGAGCATCGTCGGGTATGTCCGCGCGCAGCAGATCCGACGTGTACAGCTGCGCCAGCAGTTGTACCGCTTCCCCCTGCGTCGGTGCAGCGTCGCCGATCTGCTCATTGGCGATCCACCACGCATCAGCGACGGAGCGTCGCCCATCGAGCAGTCCGATGAACCTGTATGCCCCGTCATTCAGCCGGAAGAACCGATTCGCGCCGGGATCCTCCAGCACGTGCCAATCCTGACCTCGGTAGTGCTGTCGGTGACTTTGTACCGCGTTGCGCAGCCGCGGCCGCAACTCCGCGATGCGATACCAATGCTCACTGAAAGTCGGGCGCTGTGCGCTCATGCGTCCCTCGTCACAGCCACAGTCGCATACGGACCCAGTTCACCAGATCGCGCGTCCACAGTCTCGCCAGCGAGCGCTCACCGACATCGACCCGGCCGATGCCCTCCATGCCGGGCTTGAGCCACTCCGGTGACTCCAGCAGCGTCGCCCGGAGCCGAAAGACGTTGCTGCCTTCCACCGGGACCGCAATCGGCTCGATGCGCTCGATCTCAATGGGTATCCGCGTGCTCGGTGCGCTCGAGAGGGTGATCTCGCCACGATGCCCGATCTGCACGTCCCCGATCCGCGCCTCGGGCGTGGCCAGCTCGACCATGAGTGCCCCATCCGATGCGATCTCGAAGAGGGGCTGCCCGTTGCGCACCGGCGATCCCTCCAGTCGATCGACATCGCCGCTGATCACCATGCCGGATGTCGGAGCGATCAGCTTCGACTGCGCGAGCCGGTGCTCCAGCAGCCGAATGCGCGCGTCCGCCTCGTCCACCTGGGCATCAGCGATCTGTGCGTCAGCGATTTTGCCTGCGCTGCGGAAGGCATCGCCCCGCGTCTCGGCGGACCGGCGCTCGGCCCGAGCATCGGAGAGCTCCAGGCGAAGTGTGGAGTCGTCCAGTTCCGCCAGCACCGTCTCACCACTGACAACCGCGTCGCCGGCCCGCACATGAACGACTCGCAGGTATCCGTCGTACGGCGCGGGCACGACCCGGCGTGACTCGGGCTGCACGACCGCCTGCCCCGTGGCATAGTCGGTGCCGCGCACCAACACGGAGATGAGGACGAGCAGGCCAAGCAGCGCGACCGCGACCTTGGCCCACGTGTGCTCCGGCCCGACGATCGTCGCAAGGCTTCGGCGTGACCATGACGCCAGTCGGGCGCCGAACCACCGATCCACCTGATGTGCCTGCGTCAGCCGCGCAGTGCAGAGTTCCAGCACCAGACGCAGCGCCTCGACCTCCTCGGCGACGAACGGTTCGTCGGCTGCACGTTCGACCGTGAGCGCGCCGACGGGGCCCTCGGGATCCCGCAGCGGCAGGCTCAGCACGCTCGTCGGACCGTGCCGATCGCTCAGCTCCCTGGCCTCGCGCGCGATCACAGGTGCATCCGGCGGCGATGGGTGCATCACCTCGATGTCCTGATCGATGCACTCCTCCATGACCGACTCGATGTCGCGCACCAACTGCATCTTCCGGACGAGCTTGTCCGTGTTGCTCATCGCCTCAATACGGACATACGAGCCGCCACCCGGCGGCAGCATTCCGAGACTGGCCCGCTCCGCTCGCCAGTGGGCAGCGACCTCCCCCACCAGCGCCAGCGCTGCCGCCTTGAATCGCGGCGCCTCGCTCACACTCGCAGCGACATCCACGGCCCGCGTCAGTCGAGCCGACTCCGTCTGTCGCCGAACAAGATCGAGCCGAAGCTGATGCAGCCCGAGCACCGTTGATGCCAATTCGAGGCGACGCAGACTCCCGACGTCGGTCGTCATCGGGACAAGAAACGCGACCACGCCATGGCTCTCGCCAAGATGCGCCAAAGGAATGACCTCGATCCGAGCATCCTCTGTTCCCGGCACCGCATCAATGCGCAGCGGCTGTGCATCACGCACGACCTGTGGTGCTGCTTCTGCCGCCCGCGCGATCCACAGTGGCACGGTGCGTCCGACCTGGCTCTCCGGCCAGGCAGCCAGAATGTCAACGTCCTTCTCCGACACCAGCCGCAACACCGCACCGGCCGTTGCCTCACCAAGCTGCGCTTGGACCTCGAGAAGGCGTGACAGAATCTGTGTGGATGATCCCTCTCCCTGCGTGGCATGCCGCACCAGATGCGCGGCGTCCTGATGGCCGGTCGTGCTGTGCGTCATGGGGCGTCCTGCCCGGGCATGGGATCAGTCGAACATCGTGCGCCGAATCACTTTACCATCGGCCCCCCGCGATGTCTGACCACAACAGCACGATGCCGCCATCTTCAAGCCGACCCGCCGCAGTCTGGATCAAGGCAGGACTGGCGATTCTCGTGCTGCTTGCCCTCGGTCTCCTGCTGTGGCTGTTCGGCAGCGAGTTCAACCGGATTCTCGTGAATCTGAAGGCATGGATCGAAGAGCAGGGTCCGATGGCGGGTATCGCCTTCATTCTCCTTTTCATCATCTTTTCGTGTCTGACGGTACCCGACTCGATCTTCTGCATCGCGGCTGGAGCCATCTTCGGGTTCCTCCCTGGCCTCGGGCTCGTGCTCATTGCGGCGACATTGTCACGCATCGTCCAGTTCGCGCTGGCCCGTGGCGTGCTCGGCGGCTGGGTCCTTCGCTTCATCAGCGAGAAGCCTCGTCTGCTGCGCATGACCGAAGCTGTCCGTGCGGATCAGCTCAGGCTCCAGTTCCTCATTCGGCTGACACCGATGAGCTTCGCACTTGGCAGCTACATCTTCGGAGCCATCGGCGTGCGCTTCGGGACCTTCATGCTTGCGCTCGCGGGAACGCTGCCCCTTCAACTGGTGATGCTGTACATCGGTGTCGAGGGCGCCCACGTGGCCGAGATGGGCACGCAGCCGAGTGACGGCCTTGGCGCGAGGGACCTGCTGAAGATCACCGGGCTTCTCGTCAGCATCGTCGTGTTCACCCTCGTGGTGCGGGTCGCCCTGCGGGAACTGCGACTGGCCGCGGGGGAAGGCGCTGACCCGACGGTCTGAGAAGGCATCCTCTGCTACCTTGGTCGCGGGAGACACTCTCAGTGAGGAGCACGACTTGACGACGCGTCGCGAATTTCTTCAGTCGATCCCTGTCACCGGAGCCGCGTTCGCGGTGGCTGGTCATCTTGCCATGGATGAGCCGGCCCAAGCCCGTCCGGCAGCGCGGGCCGAGGGCCACTTCCATCCCAAGGGCAAGGCGCCCTCGAAGCACACCCTGGAAGTCCTCCGCAAGGCCAAGCGTGACCTGCCCTTCAACGACACGAAGGATTTTGACGAGCACAACCGTGGCTTCATCGCCCCGATGAAGAGCAAGAAGATCATGGCCGATGCGGGCCACGTCGCGTGGGACATGGAGCGCTACCAGTTCATCCTGGAGGGTGATCAGCCCTCCGTGCATCCGTCGCTGCAGCGGATCAGCAAGCTCAACATGAACTACGGCCTGTACAAGGTCACCGACGACATCTACCAGGTGCGCGGGCTCGACATCTCCGATCTGACGCTCGTGCGCGGGCGGACGGGCTGGATCATTTTCGACGTCATGCTCACCCGTGAGACGGCCCGGGCCGCATGGGAGCTCTTCCAGGAGCACGTCGGCGGCGGGCTGCCGGTGACGGCCGTCATCTACTCACACTCCCACACCGATCACTGGGGCGGCATCCGTGGCATCGTGGACGAGGCCGACGTGCGCTCCGGCGACGTCGAGATCATCGCGCCGCGCAACTTCATGAGCCACACGATCTCGGAGAACGTCTACGCCGGAAATGCCATGAACCGGCGCCTGTTCTACCAGTACGGCATCCTGCTCCCGGCCAGCGCCTACGGACACGCCGGACAGGGTCTGGGCATGAATGCGGCCAATGGTGAGATCGAGCTCATTCCGCCAACGCGCATCATCGAAGAGCCAATCGAGTACCTCACGGTGGATGGCGTGCCGATGGTGTTCCAAAACACGCCCAATACCGAAGCGCCGACGGAGATGAACACGTATCTGCCGGAGATGAAGGCTCTCTGGATGGCCGAGAACGTCAACGCGCTGCTGCACAACATCTACACGCTCCGAGGTGCGCCCGTGCGCGACGCCTTGCGATGGTCGCGGTACATGAACGAGGCGCTGTACATGTTCGGCCAGGAAGCCGAGGTGCTGTTCCACTCGCATCACTGGCCACGATGGGGCAACGAGCGCGTGCAGCAGGTCCTGCGTGATCAGCGCGACCTCTACGCCAACATGAACAACCAGTCCCTGCACTATGCCAACCAGGGCGTCACCATCAATCAGATCCACAATGTCTACGAGCTGCCCAAGAGCCTGCAGCAGACCTGGCACGCCCGCGGGTACCACGGCTCCCCGGAGCACAACAGCCGCGGCGTGGTGCAGCGCTTCCTCGGGTTCTGGGACTGCAACCCCGCGACGCTCATTCCGCTCTCCCCGAGCGACTCCGCTCCGCTCTACGTCGAGATGATGGGCGGCGCATCGCGCATCATGACCAAGGCCCGCGAGCTGCACGATCGAGGCGAGTACCGGCACGCCCAGGAGATCCTCAACAAGCTCGTCCACGCCGAGCCGCAGAATATGGAGGCGCGTGACCTGCTCGCCGACGTCTGGGAACAGCTTGGCTATCAGCAGGAGAACCCTGGTCTGCGAAACAGCTTCCTGTCCGGCGCGTTCGAGCTGCGCTCGGGGATCCCCGGCGGCGAGGCCCAGACCACGACCGGCCCGGACGTCATCCGAGCCATGTCCACCGAGCTCTTCCTCAACTTCCTGGGTATCCGTATGGACAGCCGCAAGGCCGAAGGCATGCGCTTCACCGTCAACCTCATCACGCCGGACAACGGCGAGAAGTTCATCATCGAGATGAGCAACGCAACACTCACCAACATCCAGGGCTTCCTGGCCGATGATCCTGATCTCACCATGACCATCAACCGCAGCGATCTCGAGATGACCATGATGGGCGCCAAGACGCTCGAGGCGCAGATCGCCGAGGGGACCTGCCAGGTCGAAGGTGACGTGAGCATCCTCGGCAAGCTGGCCGCCACCATGGTGGATTTCGATCCACGCTTCGAGGTGCTCCCCGGCACCGCACCGAAGTCCACGACGGTCGCAGCGGCCAACCCGTACGAGGCGACGCCGGGAGCTCCCATTGCCGAATGATCTGACGCCGGAGCAGTGGGAGCAGGTCGAGGCAGAGATCTTCGCCGGCCGCAAGATCGGGGCGATCAAGCTCTTTCGCGAGCTCACCGGCTCGGACCTGCGCAGCGCGAAGGAGGCGGTTGACGCCCACGAGCGGTTCCTGCGGACCGAGCGACCCGAGTCTTTCACAGCGTCGGCGAAGTCCGGATGCGCTGGTGCCTTCCTCCTGGCCGGTGCCCTCGGCATCCTGGCAGTCGTCATCTGAGTGCCGCGGGAAAGTCGGGGAATAGTCCGGCCCCGCACATGCTTGGCTGGGTCATCTGACACCCGCCCCCCGAGGAGATTCGCATCCATGCGCACTATCGCTGCC
>JBCBTA010000061.1:0-11349 GCA_039818905.1 Planctomycetota bacterium | reverse complement strand
GGCAGCACGGCGTCCACGTCCGCGAGATCCTGCTGGACGACTCCGAGCCCCGGAAGGTGTGGGATCCGACGCATCCGTACGCCAAGCCCGAGGGCCACGTCGATGCCGGGTACGTCTACAAGCCCAACGTCGATCGCGTCACTGAGACGATCAATGGTCTGGAAGCGCAGCGGGCCTACGAGGCGAACGTGCAGGCTGCCGAGGCGACGAAGTCGATGGTGGCACAGGCATTGCGGCTGATCGCCTGAACTGACGGAGCAGCGCAGCGATGGATCCCCTTGGACTGATTGGTCAATCGAACGGCCCCGTCGAGCCCACCAGGCCACCGGCGGGCGGTGCCCCGGTCGATCCCAATGCGCCCTCATTCAAGGATGTTCTGCTCGAGAACATCGCCAAGGTCAATCAGTTGCAGCAGGATGCGACGACCGCCATCGAAGATCTGCAGGCAGGACGTCGCGATGATCTCGAGACGGTTCTGATGGCGACGCAGAAGGCCGACACCGCATTCCGCATGCTGCTTGCGGCACGGAACAAGGTGATGGAAGCCTACGACGAGATCAAGCAGATCCGGGTCTGACCCGCACAACGCGCACAACCGACGCGCAGGATTTGCCTCGGGCGCAGATCCGGCCATGAGTTTCAAAGGCAGCGTGTGGAGGGAGCCGAAGAGGTCACTCTGCCCGTGTCCATGCACGGGCAACGCGCGCGGAGCGCGCGTTCCTTGAGGCGGGAGGCCACGGCGAATGGACCAGCTCCGGCGGGTCTTGGAGACCATAAGGACGCAGCTTGGCGGACTGACCAGCAGTCAGAAGCTGCTGATCGGAAGCCTGATGGTCATCCTCGTGATGACCCTCTTCGTCGTCCAGCAATACACCGGGCGCCCCAGCATGGTGCCGCTGCTCACCGCAGGCTACGGCCCGGAGGAGCAGCGCGAGGCGGCCCAGTTCCTGCAAGGCAGTGGCATGTCGCACCAGGTCCGGGAGGACGGGGTGGTCATGGTGCCGACCGGCACGCGGAGCCACGTCCTCGCCCAGATGTCGCAGACGCCCGGCGCCCTGCCCAGCGACACATCGCTGCTCTTCAAGGATCTCGCGGCACAGCAGTCGTGGACCAAGAGCGATCGCCAGAATCAGCAACTCGAGGACATCGCTCTCCAGAACGAGGTCTCCGCCGTCCTTCGCAACTGGCGTGGCATCCGGGATGCCACCGTCCTGATCGACGTGCCGGATACCTCCGTTCTCGGCAGGCCGCGCCGGGCCCCGACCGCGGCGGTCAGCGTCGAGAGCGAAGGGAGCCTCAATCAGGACACGGTTGACGCAATCGCCGCCTTCGTCGCCGGGACCCGCGCAGGTCTGGAACCGGCCCGCGTCCGCATCACCGACTCGACAACAGGGCGGCAGCACCGGCCGCGAAGCGAGAACGACTTCAGCGCGACCGACACGCTCGAGACGATCGCCGCGGTCGAGGAGCGGCACCGGGCCAAGATCGAGGACATGCTGCGCTACGCCGTGGGCTGCATCGTGACGGTGCAGGCGATGGTTGACACCACCCAGACGCAGCGTCGCACGACGTCGGCCCTGCCCGAGGGCAAGGGCACGGTCAGCGTGGTCGCCAGCGAATCGAGCACTGATCGCCGTGAATCGGCCCCGCAGTTCGGCGGCGAGCCCGGTGCACGACCCAACACGGGCGCGGACATCGAGACCGGGGCCTCGGTCGGCTCATCCTTCTCCGAGAACGTCACGGACACGACGTTTGCCAACAGGTTCGGCGAGACGGTGGAGAACGTCATCGAGCCGGGGGGCTACCCGACCAAGATCAACGCCGTGATCAGCATCCCTCGGTCGTACTTCGCGGAGATCTGGAAGTCGCGCGAGGCCCGCAAGGCCGACGGCGTTGACCCCGAGGCGGATCCGACCGACGCGCAGCTCGCATCGATCGTCGAGTCGGAAACAACGCGCATCCGCGCCGATGTTGAGAAGGTCATCGACACCCGCGACGGTAGGCAGAACGCCCTGATCGGCGAGGTGAGCGTTTCGATGATCCCGGTCATGGCGCATTTGCCGGTCGGCTCCGGTGAAGGCAGCGCCGCCGGGCTGCTCGGGCTCGGTGGCTCCAGCGGATCGATGGTCATGGGTGATCTGGTCAAGACCATCGCCCTTGGCGGTCTCGCGGTGCTGGCCCTCGGGCTCGTCGTGATGACGGCGATCAAGTCCAACAAGAACGAGCCGATGCCGACGGCCCAGGAACTCGTCGGCGTCCCGCCGTCGCTGGAGCATGACGAGATCGTCGGCGAGGCGGAGGCTGCCGAACCCGCGCTCGCGGGCATCGAGCTGACGGACGACGAGATGAAGCGCCGCAAGGTGCTGGAGCAGGTTGCAGAGATGATCCAGGAGCACCCGGAAGACGCGGCCAAGCTGGTCGGTCGCTGGGTGACGTCGCCGGAGTAAGCGGGAGGACCGTCGCGCAATGCCGCGCAAGCCAGGTGACAAGCTGCCCGAGCGCGTGGAAGAGCTCGATGGGATCACCAAGGCGGCGATCCTCTTCGTTGCGATGGAGCAGCCCGTCGCGGCCCGCATGCTCTCCCACATGAATCAGGAACTCGTCGAGGACCTGACGCGCGAGATTGCGCAACTCGGCCTTGTCACCGAAGAACTGCGCATGCAGGTCGTCGAGGAGTTCTACGGGCTGTCGCTGGTGCACGGCGCCGAGAGCGAAGGCAACCTCGATTTCGCCCGCGTCCTGCTCAAGGAAGCGCTCGACCCGCAGATGGCCGATCGGATCCTGGGGCAGATCCAGACCCAGGTCACGCGGGCGCCCTTCGCCTTTCTGCAGAAGGCCGAGGCGGAGAACGTCCTGACGTTCATTCAGGATGAACATCCGCAGACCATCGCGCTGATCGTGTGCCATCTGCCGCACCACAAGGCGGCCGAGATCATGGCGGGCCTGCCGATGCAGAAGCAGATCGAGGTCATCAAGCGCATCGCCAACATGGAGCAGACCAACCCGGAGGTCATCCGCGAAGTCGAGAAGGGGCTCGAGTCGCGTCTGTCGAGCATGCTGACGCAGTCGATGGAGAAGGCCGGCGGCGTGAACACCGTTGCTGAGATTCTCAACCTCGCCGATCGTGCGACGGAGAAGTCCATCCTTGAAGGGCTCGAGGCGGACGATCCCGATCTCGTCGAGGAGATCCGCCGCCTGATGTTCGTCTTCGAGGACATCAAGCTCGTGGACGACAAAGGCATTCAGGCCGTGCTTCGCGAGGTGGACAACGACGAACTGGCACTCGCGCTCAAGACCGCATCGCCCGAGTTGCAGGAGCAGATCTTCAGCAACATGTCCGAGCGTGCCGCACAGCTCATCAAGGAGGACATGGAGTACATGGGCCCGGTGCGCGTGAGCGACGTCGAGTCCGCGCAGCAGCGCATCGTGGATATCGTCCGTCGTCTCGAGGAGGCGGGCGAGATCATCATCGCCGGCCGCGGCGGCACCGAAGAGCTCATCGTCTGAGGAGCCGTCTGTGGCAGTCATCAAGTCAACACACTCGGGCAAGCTGCTCCAGGATGCCATCGTGCTCGATCTTGGGGACCTGCGCCGCGAGGCGGAACGCCTCGAAGCACGTGCCCGCGAGCAGGCGTCCGCGATTCTCGACGAGGCACGCGCCGAGCGCGAGCGCATCATCGAGGGAGCCGATGCGCAGGGCCACACCGAAGGGCATGAACGCGGGCTCGCCGAGGGCCGCGAGGCGGGTCTGGCTGAGGGACGGACCCAGGGCATCCAGTCGATGGAGGAACTGCTGACCAGGCTGAGCGCGCAGTGGGAGGGGGCGCTCGGCGGTTTTCTGGAGCAGCGGGAGCAGATCCTCTCCGATGCCCGGATGGATGTGCTGCGCCTCGCCACGCTCATCGCGTCTCGTGTCACCAAGCGTGTCATCGAGATCGATCCCAAGGTGGCCGAAGCCCAGCTGGAGGCGGCATTGCGCCTGGTGCTGCAGCCGACGCGACTGCTCATCACCGTGCATCCGGAGGATCATGTCCTGATCGCCGAAGTGCTGCCGACGCTGGTGCAACGATTCGGCAACGACCTGCACACCCAGGTGCACGAGGATGCCAGTCTCGAGCGGGGCTCGTGCGTACTTCGGACGGATCGCGGCGAGGTCGATGCCTCCATCGACGGACAGCTGGAGCGCATGATCGATGCGCTGCTGCCGCGCCAGACGCTCGCGGATGCGAGTTCTCCGGCCGCGCCTGAGGTGGAGCCATGACGCTGCTCGCCGGCGCCATCGAGCGGATGCGGACGTGTGAACCCGTCGCGGTCCGTGGCGAGGTTGCATCGCTGCGCGGCATGACCCTGCTCGTTGCCGACCTCCCTGTGGTCGTCGGCTCGATCGTGCGTGTCGAGGCGTCCGGCGGCGAGCGTCTCGGCGAAGTCATCGGCTTTGACGGCGGCTACGCCATTGTCATGATGCTCGGGCACATCGCTGGCGTCCGGTCCGGTGATCACGTGTGGAGCCATGAGTCGTCGCCCACGGTTGCCGTCGGCGCCTCCATGCTCGGGCGCGTCATCGATGGTCTGGGGCGGCCGATCGATGACGGCCCGCCGCTGCGGGAGCTGTCGCCGGCGCTGGTTCACCCCGAGCCCTCGGGTCCGCTGCAGCGACGACCGATTCGTGAGCCGCTGGCCACGTGCGTGCGCGCCATCGACACCATGACCACCGTCGGGCGCGGTCAGCGGCTCGGCATTTTTGCAGGTCCTGGCGTGGGCAAGTCCACCCTGCTCAGCATGATCGCGCGCAACACCAGTGCGGAGGTCAATGTCATCGCGCTGATTGGCGAACGCGGCCGCGAGGTGCGCGATTTCATCGAGAACGCGCTGGGGACGGAAGGACTGGCCCGTTCGGTGCTCGTCGTCTCGACCAGCGATGAGTCACCGCTGATGCGCGTCCGTGCGGCATTCGTCGCGTGCGCCGTCGCCGAGCACTTTCGCGATCGCGGATCCGATGTGATGCTCATGGTTGATTCCGTCACCCGCTTCGCGCATGCGCAGCGCCAGATCGGCCTGGCGGTGGGCGAGCCGCCGGCCACCAAGGGCTACACCCCCAGCGTCTTTGCGATGCTGCCACGATTGCTTGAACGCGCGGGTGCCTTCGATGCGCGGTCAGGACGTGGTGGATCGGTCACCGGCTTCTACACGGTGCTCGTCGAGGGGGATGACATGACCGAGCCAGTCGCCGATGCGGTTCGTGGCATTCTCGATGGGCACGTCATGCTGTCGCGCACACTGGCGCAGCGTGGTCACTTCCCCGCCATCGATGTGCTCGACTCAGTCAGCCGACTGGCCGATGACGTCTGCTCCGCTGAGCACATCACCGCGCGCCGTGAGCTTGGCCGGCTGCTGGCAGCCCATCGATCCGTCGAGGAGCTGCTGCAGATCGGCGCCTACGCGAGCGGATCCAATCCGCTGGCCGATCGGGCCATCGCCCTGAAGGAGCACATCGACACACTCCTGTGTCAGCCATCGGATGTCTCAACGCCGATGGAGGAGTCAGTCGCCGCACTTCGCGCGCTGATGCAGGCAAGGTAAGCGAGTAGGTCATGGCAGGATTCCGATTCACATTGCAGCCCGTTCTGGACGTGCGTCAGCGCGCGGAGCAGGAGTGTCAGGCGGAGGTTGGCCGGATCATGGCCGAGCGCCGCGAGCTCGAGTCAACGCTCTCGTCGTATCAGCGGCAGATCGATGCGTGCAAGGGTGCCCAGCGCGACGCGATGCAGGGCGATGGCGTCTCTGCGACAAAGGTCGATCCCGCGGAGCTGCGGGTCCAGGCCGCGGCAACCCTTGGTCTGCACGCCAAGGCCCATCGGGCGGCGATCAAGCTGGCCGGTGTCTTGACACGACTCGATCGAGCCAAGGCAGCCCTCACCGAGTCCTCCCGGGCCCGCCGCGCCGTCGAGATTCTCCGCGATCGCCGGCTTGAGGAGTGGAAGCGCGAGCAGGCCCGGCGGGAGAACGCCGAACTGGATGATCTCGCCGGACGCGTTGTTCCGGGGGCACTGGCGTTTCAGGAAGTCAGGAGCTAGCCCATGCTGCGCCGTGCCTGGTGGATCATCTCGACGATCGCGCTGGCCAATGTGCTCGCCATCGTCGGTCTCATTGGCTGGCTCGCCGCGAGCGGGCGCATCAACGGCGAACGCGTCCAGGAGCTGCGCGAGGTCTTCATGCAGACGGTTGCCGCCGAGGATGCCGCCGAGGAGCAGGCCCTGATCGAGGCGGAACGCGCCGCGATCGAAGCAGCCGAGGCCGCCAAGTCCGGCAAGCCGCCGATCACCGCCGAGCAGCGCATGGAAATCATCCGGGACTACTCCGATCTCATCGCCCTCCGCACGGAGCGCGTGCGTCGCGAGACCGGTGACCTGATCGACACCCTGATGACGCAGCAAGCCCGCCTTGCGTCGGAGCGTGAATCCTTCGAGCGCGAGAAGGCCGACTTCGAGCAGATGCGGGCCGAGATCGCCGACCTCGAAGGCAGCGAGCAGTTCGAGAAGACGCTCAAGGTCTACACAACCGTCAAGGCCGATGAGGCCGCCAACATGATGCGGGCGCTGCTTGCGGCAGGGCAATTGGATCAGGTCATCGCCTACCTCAGCGCCATGCCATCGCGGACTGCATCGAAGATCATCTCGAACTTCGAGGACGAGGATCCGGCGTTGGCAGCCGGTTTGCTTGAGAACCTTCGGGAGTACGGCCTGGCCGCCGTCCCCGAGGGTAGATGAATGATCCAGGCGCCAGCCGCGCAGATACAACCGAGTCAGCCGCAGCTCCGCACCGCGGAACCTGCGCAGTCCGGGCCGCAGGACTTCGCGGACGTGCTCACACGTCACCAGGAGCCTGATGCCGCTCCTCCGGATGCGGACGCGCACAACCCCGATGCAGTCGAGACTGCGGAAACGAACCCCGAATCGCAGCCTGCGTCGGGCGATGAGGCGACGGGCGTAGACGGCGAGGCGCCAGCCGACGCCCCGGATGACGCGTCGAACGAGGCATCGGGCGAATCGCCGGTCGAGACGACAGACGAATCCGCTGCGGCGGCCGTCAAGCCCACCGACCACGCGCTTCCCGCCGCGCTGCCGCCCGAGGGTTCCGGTCGATCGGATGCGCGCATCGCCACCGCACCTGCACAGGATGCTCCCGGTCCTTCCTTCACACCGCCTGCGAATCCGGGTCAGGAAGATGGGCCGAAGGTGGTGCAGGGGACAGCCGGTGGTGGGCCCACGTCACCTGTCTCGAACGGCGGCCCCGCTTTGCCCGCGACGGCACCGCTCGCTGGCTCCCCCGCACAGACGACGCCGCAGGCGCCGGTGGAGACGCCGCCACCGCCACCGTCCACACAGCCGCGCATCGACGGGGGGCAGGCGCAGACCACGGCTGCAGCGTCGTCGATGCAGCCGCCACAGTCGCAGGCCGACACCTCCGGCGGTGACTTCGGCCGTGACGAGGCACCCAGGCAGCAGCCATTCGCCCAGGCGCAGTCGGAAGCCAAGCCACCGCCGCAGTCGGCGCCGGAAGCACCACAGCCAATCTTCCGCCTCGTCCCACAGGAGTCCACTGCGCAGATGTCGCGCTCCATGAGCGCGGAAGTGGCGCAGCAGACTGAGAGTGGGCCGCGTCTGGCGTCGGATGCTGACGCCGAACCGCCCGCTCTTGCCTCGATTCGTCGTGGTCTTGGAACGGTGCTGTCGCAGCGTGGCGGCTCGCTCACGATGCGTCTGACGCCCGCGACGCTCGGTTCCGTGCGCATTGATATGGCGATCGATGGTGGAACGGTGAATGTGCGCATCGAGGCGGGCACATCGCAGGCACAGGACTTGCTCAAGCAGAACTTGACGTCGCTCCGTACCGCGCTGGAGGCGCGGGGCCTCGTCGTGGATCGACTCGGGGTGCACATCTCGGCGCATGCGTCGAGCTCTCCCCTGCAGACGGAGTCGCAGTCCGATCCGGGGACGCAGCGTCAGGATGACGCGCGTCACGATGCTTCCGACGGCCGCAGCCGCGGCTCGTCGGACGGGCGGGAGCAGCCCGAGGATGAACGCGGCGGAGCCGCGGAGGGACAGACGCTTTTCAGCGATGTCCTGCAGCAGGGCGTTGAGCCGGACGGGGATGGATGGCGACTGTCGCTGGACGCGACGGTCTAGCGGGACGGAGAACGCATCATGTCAGCGATCGACAGTCTGGGCGCATCAACCGCAACGTCGAGCACCGACGCCTACTCGGCACTCACATCCGGTGAGTTCCTCGAGATCATGTTCGCCGAGCTGACCAATCAGGATCCGCTGGCGCCCAACGACACCCAGGCGCTGCTCGATCAGCTCAGCACCATCCGCGCGATCGAGTCCGACGAGGCGCTGACGGATCAGCTGGGCCAGCTCGTCAGCCAGAACGAACTCACGTCGGCCAGCTCACTCGTCGGCAAGTTCGTGACCGGGCGCGACATCACGGGCACTGACGTCGCGGGGTACGTGGACTCCATCTCCGTGACGAGCGACGGGCTGATCATGAACCTCAGCGGCGGCTTCCGCGTGGAGATGGATGACCTGCTCGAGATCATCGATCCGGCCCTGCTCCAGGCAGACCCGGCAAACGCAGCGCCGACCGCCGGTGAGATTCCCGCACAGATCGCCGCGGTGGATAAGGAATTCCTGTACACCATCCCGGGCGCGACCTTCAACGATGACGCATCCCTCGACGGGCTGACCTTCGAGGCGACGCTCGCCGATGGTTCGGCGCTTCCGCCGTGGCTGACGTTCGACCCGGTCACGCGGACATTCGCGGGCACGCCGGGCGCACCTGATGTCGGCGCGATGTCCATCCGCGTGACGGCGATCGATGGATCGGGTCAGCAGGCCTCCACGACCTTCAGCGTCAACATCCTCGGACCGGAAGGCTGATCTCGGATGAACGTCCACGCTGGTGATCTTCTGCAGCAGCTCGCGGCGGGCATCCGGCCCGACGGCGGTCAGTCTGTGCAACTGCGACTGCCGACCGGCGCCACACCGTTCGCCGATGTGCTCGGTCGCGTGCAGTCCGGTGAGCTCTCCAGTGGTGTTCCGGTCACGCTCTCGCCTGGCACGGACGTGCAGCTCGACGCTGCCCAGCTCGAGCGGCTCGCCAGCGTTGTCGATCAGGCTGAAGCACAGGGCGCGTCCCAGCTCGTCGCGATGATCGACGGCACCGCCGTCACCGTTGACGTGGCGGCCCGACAGGTCACGGGCACCGCAACCGGACTCACGACGTCCATCGATGCGTTCGCCACAGTTCCGTCCGCTGATTCCCTGACCGACGCGCTGCTGCGCGGCGACTGGATGGGCGGATTGCAGAGTGTTTCCAACGCCGCGCTCGCCCAGGTGCTCGGCTCCAGATGAGTGATCCGGCCAGCAGTGGCTGGTGGTTGACGAGGAGAAGATTCCGATGGCGTCGACGACTGCAATGTTCTCAGGTCTCTCGGGCCTCAACACCAACGCCCGTCAGCTCGAGGTGATCGGTAACAACATCTCCAACGTCAACACCAATGCCTTCAAGTCCAGCAGGCTGCTCTTCTCGTCGCAGTTGCAGCGCAACATCTCACTCGGCAGCGGCCCGTCCGGAGCCAATGGAGGCACCAACCCTTCGCAGATCGGTCTCGGTGTCGGCATCGGTGCGACGCAGCGCAACTTCGTCTCCGGTGGCACCAGCACGACCGGCATCGCCAGTGATCTGGCGATCGAAGGTGACGGATTCTTCATCCTCAATAGCTCGGGCGATCAGTTCTACACCCGTGACGGTGCATTCCAGTTCAACGCCACGAACGATCTGATCACGACATCCGGCGCCCGCGTGCAGGGATACGCCGTGGATGAGAACTTCCAGATCATCGAGGGACAGCTGACAGATCTGAACATCCCCCTCGGCGTCGCGACCATCGCTGAGGCCACACAGAACGTCGAGTTCAGTGGCAATCTCAACGCCGACGGCGCCATACCCACCACCGGTGCCGTCTTTGACTTCGGTGCACTGCAGGACAACACAGCGACCGACATCACGCTGGCGACGCTGCTCGTCGATCTGAACGGCGCGCCGCTCACCGCTGGTGATGAGATCACCATCTCCGGCGCCGAGCGAGGCGGCAAGACCGTTCCTGATGCGACCTTCACCGTCAGCGCGACCAACACCGTCCAGGACTTCCTCGACTTCATGCAGCGTACGCTGGGTGTCGTGCCCGCCGGCGGTTACAACGTCGCCGATCCGAACCAGCCCGGGCCGGAGTCGGGTGACTACTCCATCGCCGCCGGTGTCATCACGTTCCGCGGCAACATCGGTGAGCTCAACGATCTCGTGCTCGGTTCGGAGAACATCGTCGTCAATGGCGGCGCCGGTACGAACCCGTTCGGCCCAGCCAAGGTCGCCAGCGCCAACGGTGAGTCCGTGCGAACCACGTACGTCATCTACGATTCGCTGGGGACGCCCATCAATGTCGATCTGACGATGGCGCTGTCACGCACCGACGATGGCGGCACGTACTGGCGCACCTTCCTGCACTCGGCGGACGATACCGACCAGCGCCTCCATCTCGAGAGCGGCAGCGACGAGTTCACCCCGTACCTGCAGTTCGACAACAACGGCAGACTGGTTGACACCACGCCGATCAGCGTCGAGCTCGACCGCACGCTCACCGGTGCGACCGATCCGCTGTTCTTCGACCTGCGGTTCGACACCGAGGGCTCCAACGTGACGGCGCTGGCCAGCCCCGAGGGTGAGGCGGGCGTCTCCACCATCGCATCCACGTTCCAGGATGGCTCCCCTCTTGGTGTGCTGTCGAGCTTCTCGGTGGGTGTCGATGGCGTCATCACCGGCGGATTCTCCAACGGCCTGTCGCGCACCATCGGGCAGGTCGCCGTCGCCAAATTCACCAACCCCGAGGGTCTGATCGACGCGGGGGGCAATCAGTTCTCCGTCGGTCCCAACTCCGGCACACCGCTGGTGACCTCACCCCTCGAATTCGGCACCGGCCGCATCCTCGGCGGGGCGCTCGAGCTCTCCAACGTCGATCTCAGCCAGGAGTTCATCAACATGATCCTGACCTCGACGGGATACTCCGCCGCGAGCCGGGTCATCACGACCTCCGACGAACTGATCCAGCAGTTGCTGCTGATCGGGCGATAGACCTCAAGACGCCGGCGGGACGGTCAGCCGGTGTTATCGGGGGTCATCGCCGGCGTCTTGAGGTCTATCGCCCGATCAGCAGCAACTGCTGGATCAGTTCGTCGGAGGTCGTGATGACCCGGCTCGCGGCGGAGTATCCCGTCGAGGTCAGGATCATGT
>JBCBTA010000060.1:0-11448 GCA_039818905.1 Planctomycetota bacterium | reverse complement strand
GACCACGGGACCCGGTCCCAATGCCAACGACAACCTCGTCGCTGTCGGCACGCCGGGCGGAGCCGACTTCAGACTCGTAACCATCGATCCGTCGGGCATCGCGCTCAGCCAGTACGCCAACTTCACGACGACGACCGGCATGTCGTACATCGGCTGGGCCGGCGACCATACGCTCGATCTTCGCTCCGACATCGAAGGCCCGGGAGGAAGCTACTCCCCCACGGGTGTCGTCGGACCACCGCTCATCTTCGACGCCATCAGCGATCCGCGCTTCCCGGATGCTCCGGCCTTCGGCCCAGATGACATCGAGACCGCGATTGCCTTCGACCTAAATCCCAATGCAACCTCCGCCACCGTGAGCTTCTTCATGGAAGCGTCCGTCATCCCCGCTCCATCCGTCGGAACCGTGGGCCTGCTGACCCTGGGCGGCCTGACGCTCCGTTGTCGCCGGGCATGACAACGCATCACTCATCTTGGCGACGGACCATCGGTCTGTATCATCCACGGGTACCTGCACCAACTCAGTGCAGCAGCCGCCCGCGGAGTCGAGTCCATGCCAACGACCACGCCCGAACACGATCAACGCGTTGCCCAGCTGACATTCGCCTCGGTCTACCCCCACTACGTCACCAAGATCGAGAAGAAGGGCAGGACCACGGAGGAACTGCATCAGGTCATCACCTGGCTCACCGGCTTCGATGACGCCACGATTCAAGAGCTGATCGACGAAGAAGTGACCTTCGAGCAGTTCTTCGCACGCACCACGCTCAACCCGAATGCCACGCTCATCAAGGGTGTCATCTGCGGCTACCGGGTCGAAGACATCGAAACGCCCCTGACCCGCCAGGCCCGGTACCTCGACAAGCTCGTCGATGAGCTCGCCAAGGGAAAGGCGATGGAGAAAATCCTCCGCACGGCGTAATCGGATCCACCTCCACGCCCGGCGAATCGCACCACGCCGCCGGCACGAAATCTTCAGAGAATTCCGCTCAGCCCCTTGACATGGCTACACCAGTAGCCACAATGGCTACAGATGTCGCCATTCGACGCGGAGTCTCGATGAACCAGCCCCACGACACGCCACGCCAGCTCACCGCCCGCCAGCTCGAGATCATGGAGGTGATCTGGGCTCGTGGCGAAGCATCCGCCCTCGAGGTGCGCGATGAGCTCGCCCAGACCCGCGAGGTGGCGCGAAACACGGTCCGAACGACCATGGAGCGTCTCGAAGCCGGTGGCTGGCTGACCCACAGAGTCGTCGGGCGGACCCGCTTCTACGCCGCCCTCATCGAGCGGCAGGCCACAGTCGGCGAGAAGGTCCTGGACGTGATCGACCGTGTCTGTGGCGGACGGCCGGAAAGGCTGATGTCCGCGCTCGTCGAACATCGGGGCCTCAAGCCGGACGAGATCGATCGGATCGAGGCTCTGCTCGAGGAAGCCCGGGCCCGCACGCGCAAGAAGGGAACGAACTCGTGAGCCTGCTCTCACTCTGGAACAACGATCTCGTCCTGGCCCTGACGCTCATGACAGTCGTCCTGACTGTCGCGTGCCTGGCGGCGTCATTCCTTCGCCGATACGCGGCACTCAAGAACAGCATCCTTCTCTCCACGCTCCTGATCACGCTGGCGATCCCGGTCGCGCTGATGGCGGCCCGTGGCAGCGCTTGGTCCATCCCCATGCCGTTGCTGCACGCAAGCGCACCGCCCTTCCCATCGGTCATGGAACAAGCTGATGCGCACGAGCTGCAGCGTGCAACATCACCCCAGAACTCGAACGCGACGCGCCCCACCGAGACTCCCGCACGCGAGCTGCCCGCTCCAGCGCACGCCTCCGAGGAATCCCGTGCCTCATGGTCCGCCGCGGAGTGGCTGCTGCTGATCTGGGCAGCCGGTTCCGCCATCTGCCTCCTGCGCCTGACACGGTCGTACCTTGCGCTGCGCTTCCTCCTCGCACGTGCGCAGCCGGCAGACAACCCCCGCCTCGCCGCTGTGGCGAAGCAGGTCGGATCATCACTCGGCCTGACGACGTCTCCATCCGTCCTCGTGACGAATCATGTGCGCTCACCCATGGCGTTTGGAACGCCGCGGCGTGGCGCGGTCATCATCCCGCCGGACACACTGGATGAGATGCCCGACTGGCAGCTCGTCCACGTCCTGACGCACGAGACCGCACACATCGCACATCGCGACTCCTCACTGCGGCTGCTGCAGGGAATCGGCGCAGCGCTGTGGTGGTGGCATCCGCTGATCCATCTGCTGAACCGCCAGCTCAGCCGCACACGGGAAGAACTGTGCGACAACGTCGTGCTGTCAGCATCGGATCCGATCGAGTACGGCCAGACCCTGCTCGACATCGGGCGTCATCCAACGTCCCACCGACCGCCCGCCCTCGCCGTCGGCCTGTTCCCCGAACACGAACGACTCGAGCAGCGCATCCGCAGCCTGCTGAACCCACGGAGAAACACCATGGATCGATCGAAGCCCACCGTCCTCCTCGCCATGTGCCTGATCGGTGTGACAGGCTCGGCCCTCGCCGGCGCCACGCGCATCACCACCGGCGAGTCGGGTGTTTCGATCGACACGCTGTGGAGCACCTGGGCGGATCGCACCCTTGTCAGGGAGTACACACTGTCTGTCGAGGACGCGTCACAGCCTGGACATCTCGACATCGACATCAAGCGTGGTGACATTCTGGTCACGGCGTACGACGGAGAAGAGATTCTCGTGCGACTCTCCGTCCCGACCAACGGAGCCGAGCCTGAAGAGCGTGATGGCTTTCACGCCTTCTCGGGACAGCCGCTCGACTTCGAGGTCCGCCAGAATGGCAACTTCATCGAGCTCGATGCCAACGCATACGAGCAGATCACGCACATTGAGGTGCTCGTTCCGAACCGCATTGACCTGACGCTCGACTCGTACCGCACCGGCGTCATTCAGGTTGCCGGTGTGGAAGGCCACATCCGTGCCCGTAGCCAGAACAACAACATCATCTTGTCCGACGTCAGTGGCACTGCGGACGTGTATGGCTACAACGGCAGCTTCACCGCCAGCTTCCGCGATGTCACAGGCGAGCTCGAATTCGAGTCATACAACGGTGACATTGACCTGACGCTGCCGACCGACTTCCAATCCACCATGCTCATCCGCTCCGAACGGAACGCTGTCCAGAGCCAATTTGACATCGCACTGCGACCGGCAGAAGCGGTTGAGACCGAGCACGAGAATGGCAGCCGATCGATCGACTTCGGCGACGCCGTCGTCGGCGACATCGCCGGCGGCGGACCCCGCACGGTGCTCGAGACCACCAACGGCACCGTGCTTCTCCGCAAGCCGTAATCGGTACGCCGCCCAGCGGCGGCCCCCCATCCCTTCACCACATGCGTGGTTCCGCATCACGTTTGCCATGGAGTCGGATCGGGCATCCAGGATCATCGGTCGATACGACGACGGACGCACCGACGAATCCGTCCGAACGGACGGCTGATCAGTCACCTCAGCGACGAGAGCGGCATCACTCTGGCGGACCGTGGCGCTTTGCCATCGACTTCGGCTGCGAGAGCACTCCCGGGTAGACTCCTCGCCAGGAGACGAACCCATGGGAAACCACTTTGTCCCACGTGTTGGCGGTGTCCTCAGCGCTGACATCGCCGTGCCCGAGCACGAACGAGAAGTGCGCTTCTACGCACAGGTCCTCGGGACCGGCGACGAGCCGAGATGGCGCGAAGACCTGATGAACAACCTGGGCGTACCGGTCATCGGCCTTGGCGCACGGACGCCCGAGTACGAGCAGTTGCCGCTCCAGTGGATGCCGCACATCCAGGTTGCCGATGTCGCCGCCAGCGCTCAGCGGGCCCTCGAGCTTGGTGGACGCGAACTGCTGCACGGCAGGGACGACAAGGGACAGAGTCTGTGGGCCGGATTGCTCGATCCCAATGGTGTGGCATTCGGGATCATCCCGGTTCCGCCCGCGGACGCGGTCCCCACTGTCGATGATCATGCCGCGGCGACCGCGGGTCACATCGCCTGGCTCGACCTGACCGTTCCCAACGCCGCAGCCACACGCGACTTCTATCAACAGGTCGTTGGCTGGAGCGCGGAGAAGGCCGACATGGAAGACGCAGGCGAGCGCTACGCCGACTACACCATGCTCGACGCCACGGGACAGCCCGTCGCCGGCGTCTGTCATGCGCGGGGCGTCAATGCGGACGTACCGCCCGTCTGGATGCTCTACCTCCCCGTCAGTGATCTCACAGAGAGCGTCCAACGTGTGCGGCACGAAGGTGGCGCCGTCCTGAAAGAGACGCGCGGATCCGATGGCGCGCTCAGCGTCGCGATCGTTCAGGACCCGGTAGGCGTCATACTTGCTCTGGCCGCTGGATAGACCAACGAAGGGGGACAGCGACTCATGCACGCTCTCATCGTCCACGCGCATCCCGAGCCAAAGAGCTTCTCATCCGCACTGGCAGAGACTGCCCGAGCGTCGCTTGACGCAGCTGGTCATGATGTGACGCTGCTTGATCTCTATCGGAGTGGTTTCGATCCGGTCTCCGATCGTCGGAACTTCACGACCGCTGCTGATTCCAGCTACTTCAAGCAGCAGCAGGAGGAGAGCCACGCCAGCGAGCATGCAGGGTTCGTTCCCGAACTCGACGCCGCCATGTCCGAGTTGGAACGCGCTGATCTGCTCATCTTCAGCTTCCCGCTCTGGTGGTTCGGCATGCCGGCAATGCTCAAGGGTTGGGTGGACCGCGTCTTCGCGTACGGCCGGATCTACGGCGGACCGAAGCTCTACGAAAACGGCGTTGGACGCGGACGCAGTCGGGCGATGGTGCTCATGACCAGCGGCGGCGGCGAGCACGTCTACTCGGGGTTGGGTGTAAACCCACCGCTCCGAACCATTCTGGATCCGATCGAGCACGGCGTCTTCTGGTTCAACGGCTTCCGCCCCATCGATTCATTCGTCGCGTGGTCACCAGCGCGGATCTCGCAGGACGAGCGGACGCAGTACCTCGACAGACTCGCACACCGTATGTCCGGGATCTTCGATGAGACTCCCCGTCAGCTCGCTCCTCTCGCAGACTTCCCGAACTTCGGACTCGATACCAAGCTGCGCTTCCTCGTCTTCGCACGGCGCACCGCCCCACTCCCGAGAGACAGGGCCGACCTGCTCGCCGCTGAACATCGCGCGATCGACGCGCTCAGGCATTCGGGTCGGCTGCTCTCATGTGAGATGTCCGCACCGGAGCGTGAAGACTGGCAGGCTGCCCTTGTCCTGCGAGGCAGTGACGAGGCAGAGGTGATGGGCTGGTTGCACTCGCTCCCGACCGCCTCGTCCCTCGCGTTCGACATCACCGAGTTGGCCGCGCTGTCGTGAGGCTGGGCGGCAGGCGACCACTCCCTCTTTAACGCGAGGCCATTCCCTTGCCAGGCCGGGGGATCAGGGTGGGAGACGCGTCTTCGTCCAACTTGAGAATGCATTCTCATTTTCATAGCATGCCTCCGGTCTCTTTGACTCGCCGCGGAGAAGCGCGTGCCGCTCAACGACTACCGCTGCCCGGCCAACGGACGCACCGTCGAGGTGCAGCATTCCATGCGCGCGTCGATCTCGTCATGGGGTGAGCTTTGCCGGCTCGCGGAGCTGGATCCGGGGGACACCCCCGAGCACAGCGCAGTGCAGCGAGTGGTCACGGTTCCCGCTGTGTTCACCAAGCCCGGCGACCCGGGCGCCGGCGGATGCTGCGGCGTGGTGGGATGCGGGCCGAACCACTGAATGAACCGAGGCGCGATCACATCCGCGCACAACCGACCGGTGCCATGCACTGCCGCGAAGGAGAGGATCCGTTGAAGAGTGTCGTTTCCAGACTGCTGGGCAAGCGCGAACGCCTCCCCGTGACCGTCCTCTCGGGCTTTCTTGGCTCCGGCAAGACGACCCTGCTCAATCATGTGCTGCGCAACCGCGAAGGACTTCGTGTCGCGGTGATCGTCAATGACATGAGTGAGATCAACATCGACGCGGAGCTCGTCAAGCAGGGCGACGCCAGCCTTGACCGGGTCGAGGAAGAGCTCGTTGAGATGTCCAACGGGTGCATCTGCTGCACGCTTCGGGATGATCTGCTCAAGGCCGTCTCACGCCTTGCGCGCCAGGGCAAGTTCGACTATCTGCTCATCGAGTCAACCGGCATCTCAGAGCCGCTTCCTGTCGCGCAGACGTTTTCCTTCGAAGATGAGCAGGGACACTCCCTTGCTGCACTGTCCAGACTCGACACGATGGTGACGGTGGTGGATGCTTCGACCTTCCGACTGGAGTTCCACACCTACGACGATCTGGCAGACCGGCAGATGGGGCTGTCCGACGAGGATGAACGCTCGATCGCGGATCTCCTGACCGATCAGGTCGAGTTCGCGGACGTGATCCTCGTCAACAAGTGCGATCTTGTCAGCAAGGATGAGCTGCATCAGGTCGAGGCGATGATTCGCTCGCTCAACGCCGATGCCACGATGATCCGAACCACAAACGCCGAGGTCGATCTCCAGGAGATCATCGGGACCAATCGTTTCGATATGGATGCCGCGATGAGCTCGCCGCAGTGGCTCAAGGAGCTCAACGAGGAGCACACGCCGGAGACGGAGGAGTACGGCATCTCCAGCTTCGTCTATCGCGCTCGTCGCCCCTTCCACCCGCAGCGCATCTACGACATGATGATGGGTGGCTTCCTGAAGACGACACGATCGAAGGGCTTCTGCTGGCTGGCCACCAAACATGACTTCGCGGCGATGTGGTCACAGGCCGGAGGATCATTTCGAATGGAGCCCGCCGGCCGATGGTGGGCCGTTGCGCCGCGCGATCGCTGGCCCGACGACTCCGAGTCGCGGCAGTGGATCGAGTCGAAATGGACCGAGCCCTTTGGCGACCGGCGACAGGAGATCGTGATGATCGGTGTGGACCTCGACGAGACCTACACGCGATCGCTGCTCGACAGTTGTCTGCTCACCGACGAGGAGCTTGACATGGGACCCGACGCGTGGTCCGAGTGGCGCGACCCGTTCCCCGAGTGGGTCTTCGCGAGCGCAGAGGCATAAGCCCTGCGCACGTGAGGAGTCCTGGGCCATAAACCTGTATCCTGAGCCCCCTCGACTGAGGGAGGCCCATTGACCCACGAAGATCCCACCGCAGAGCATCCGACCAGAGGCTCGCATATCACAGGGGCAGAGACGGCCGAGCGAGGGCATGCGCCCGAGACGACGGATCACGTCCCGTTCGATGTCCCCGACACCATCGCCGACTACACGCTCGACCACATCATCGGCGAGGGTGGCATGGGCGCGGTCTACCTTGCGCATCAGAAGAACCCGCAGCGCGAGGTCGCGCTCAAGATCATCAGACCCGGACTCGCCACGAAGAGCGTCTTGCGCCGATTCGAACTCGAGGCGCAGCTCCTCGGCAGGCTGCAGCATCCCGGTATCGCACAGATCTACGAGGCCGGAACATTCGACACGGCACGAGGGCCGACGCCCTTCTTCGCCATGGAGCTCATCCGAGGCGACCCGCTCGATCGCTACAGCGAAATCAACGCACTTGGAATCCGCGCCCGCCTCGCACTCTTCGTCCACATCGCCGAGGCCGTGCATCACGCCCACACCAAGGGCGTCATCCATCGTGATCTCAAGCCCGGCAACATCCTCGTCACCGATGATGGCCAGCCCAAGATCCTCGACTTCGGTGTTGCGCGGGCCACCGACTCCGATGTGCAGACCGCCACCATCCAGACCGACGTTGGACAACTCGTCGGAACCGTCCCCTACATGAGCCCCGAGCAGGTCGCCGCGGATCCGACCGCGATCGACCTTCGCTCCGATGTCTACGCGCTCGGCATCCTCCTCTATGAACTCCTCGCTGGGCGACTGCCCTACGACCTCCGCCAGCGCGTCCTCCATGAAGCCGTTCGCATCATCCGGGAGGACGACCCCGCTCCCCTCTCTTCGAGCGATCGCTCCCTTCGTGGCGATGTCGAGACCATCGTCGCCAAGGCGCTGGAGAAGGACCCAGCCCGACGCTATCAGTCCGCCTCCGAACTGGCCGACGACGTGCAGCGATTCCTCGAGGACAAGCCGATTGTCGCGCGCCCCCCTTCCACCATCTACCAGCTCAAAAAGTTCGCGCGACGCAACAAGGCGCTCGTTACCGGTGTCGCCGCGGTCTTTCTCGTCCTCGTCGGCGGTATCGTCGTATCCACGGCCCAGGCCGTCCGCGCCACCGCAGCAGAGCAGCGTGCCCGCGACAGCCTCGCAGAGGCCGAGGCAACCGTCGCCTTCCTCGACGACATGCTCGCCGCGGTTGACCCCGGTGTGATGGGCAAGGATGTCACGGTGCGCGCGGTGCTCGATCAGGCTGAGGCCAGCATCGCCGATGACTTTGCAGACCGCCCCCTCGTCGCCGCGCGACTGCACTCCACCATCGGTAAGACCTACCACGGGCTCGGCGTCTACGACGAGAGCCTGCACTATCTCCAGTCCGCATACGACATCCGCGTCGAGCGACTGGGGCCCGACCACGCCGAGACACTCAACACGAGCATCGCACTCGGCGAGACGCACCTCGGGAAAGGCAACTTCGAAGAGTCAGAGGCCGTCCTGCTCGACGCGCTGGACCGAGCCACTCGAACCCTCGGCGACGATCACCCCACGACTGCTCTGGCCGTCACACGCCTCAGCATGCTGTACACCGAGCTCACCGACTTCGACAAAGCGGAGCCGTTCCTCAGAAGAGCGCTCTCGCTCAACCGATCGATCTACGGCGAGAACGGCGTCGAGGCCCTCAATTCCGCCAACAATCTGGCGCAGGCGCTGACCGACCAGTCCCGATTCGAGGAAGCCGAGGACTTGTACGACGACATCCTCGCCGACACACTCGCCTCCGTCGGCCCCGATCACCCCGGCACGCTCCAGATCCGGACCAATCTCGCCTGGCTGTACTACTGGGCCCATCGCTACGACGAGGCCAGAACGCTCGGCGAGCAGGTTCTCGCCGACAAGATCCGGGTCCTCGGCGAAGAGCACCCCGAGACACTCGCGTCCATGAACAACCTCGCGGTGACCTATCGCGCACTTGACATGCCCGACAAAGCCGAACCCCTCTACCGCAAGGACCTTGAAGTCTCCGGTCGCATCCTCGGCACGGACCATCCCGACTACCTCATCGGCGCGACGAACTTTGCTCGATTCCTCTTCGAATCAGATCGGATCGAAGAGTCCATCGCCATCTTCGAGAAGATCATCCCCGTCTGCCGCCGCGTCTTCCCCGAGGGGTACTACGGCAACGGATTCACCATCGGCTTCTACGCCCGTTCCCTCAAAGGCGCCGGTCGATTCAACGAAGCCGAGGATGCCTTCCTCGAAGCCCAGCAGATCTTCCAGGCGAGCTTCGAGCCGGACCATCCGATCCAGGAACAGATCACGCGCGACATCATCGCGCTGTACGAGCAGTGGGACCGTCCCGACCAAGCGGAGCAGTGGCGGGCCCGCCTCCCTGACAAGGCCGAGGCGAGCGACGCGGGATAGATCGCTCTCCAAGTCCGTCTGTCAACGCAGCTATCCGAGACGACGCACGATCTCACCTGCCGCCAGTGCAAGCACGACCAGCGTGCTGACCGTCAGCAGAACGTTCGCGCCCCAGCCATTGCGCAGACGCGTGCCCACGTGCCTTCGGTTGTTCAGGAACAGCAGCACGAGGCCGAGTGCTGGAACGAACAGTGCGCCGACGATCGCATAGACCTTCTGGACATCGCGAAAGTCCGCCCAGAGCGATGCAATCGGCACCAATGCCAGCGCGAGGAGGTAGCCGCGATACGCAGGGGCTCGCTCGTCGATCGGCGCTCGACTCGACACGTCCGCGGCACGCCTGGGCACTGCGCGAAGCCAGTCACAGAAGATCAGCGGCACGCACTGCCACACGCCGAGCAAGCTCGAGAAGAACGCTCCCATGACACCAACGAGAAACACCAGTCTTGCAACCGCGCCTGCGTCGTCCCCGAAGCGCATGGATGCCTCATCACCGATGCTGGTCGCAAGGTTGAGGATCAGGGCACTGCCGCTTCCATCGGTACCCAGCGGCGATGCGACGACGAGCATGGCGACACCGAACAGTGCCGTCACGCCATACCCGAGCGCGATGTCCCAACGAATGGTGCGCAACTGCGCAGCAGATGCACGCCCTGACTCCCGCATCCAGTACCCGTAGCACACGATCGTCAGCGTCCCACCGACACCACCCATCAGCGCGATCGTCCACGTGAAACCGCTGCCGTCGCTCTGCGGCACACTCGGGATGATGAGACCACGGAGAAGCGCCGCGAGATCGGGTCCGACCATCAAGGCAGCTCCGACCACGACGGCAACCATCACGAGCGCGCACACGCCCATGACGCGCTCGAACCACCGGTAGCCGCCGATCCACACAATCGCCGCCCCCAAAACGCTGATCCCGATCCCAAGGCCAGCCCGCCACGCCATGCCCTCGACACCGAGCAGTGCCGATGCCGCCGCGGCGTTCGCCGAGATCAGCGCCGCGCCCACGAAATAGGACCAGGCAAGAAGGTAGAGGCCAAAGGGCACCCAGACCCACCACCCCAGTGCGCCGAAGGCGGACTCCAGGACGGTTTTCCCGGTCGCGATCTGATGTCGCGCCAGGTTCTCCGTCAGCACGAGCTTCAGTGCTGCCCCCACGACGACCGCCCACGCCACGGCGAGACCGAGTTGGGCGCCGGCAAAACCTGCCGTCGCAAGATCACCAACACCAACACCCGTCGCCGCGACCAGGAGCCCAGGACCGACCAACGCAAAAAAGCCCGTCCGAGCACGCGGCTGTTCTGGCGTCGATGAAGCCTCACTGGACATGGCGCGAATCGTACCCGTATGGACGCAGTTCGAATGCTTGAGAGAGAATGGTCGCCGAGGTCACAGCTCTCGGCTGGCCGTATCGAGTCATTGCTGCTGATGCACGTTCGCCTCCGTATCAAGCTCATCCAGGGATGTCCGCGCCAAGCCAATACCCAGCTCATCGTGCAGGTAATGGGCAGAATCGACGCCCGCTTCCCGCAGCTGTTCCACCTGATCGTGGAACTCCGCCATGGCGGCGATGCGTCCACTGAATCCAGTCGAGCGAAGGAGTGAAGCGATCGTGATGGTCTCGGACGTGCTCTGCAATGCGATGATCACCATGCGGCATGACGAGGTCGGATTGAATCGCGCATAGAAGTCAGGGTCTGTGGCATCACCACACGTCACCTGTCTGCCCCGCTCGATGTGGCGCTGCACCACTTCGGGATCGAGATCGAGCCCGATGACACGATCGCCGAATCGCTCCCGCACCACGTCGTACGTCGCAGTGCCCACACGCCCCATGGAGAGCACCACAACCTCAACTGGATGGCTGAAGCTGATGTGCTGGTCGTCG
>JBCBTA010000059.1:0-11484 GCA_039818905.1 Planctomycetota bacterium | reverse complement strand
GCCGGCGGACGCGGCCGCGCGGATGCGGGCCATTCGGGGCCTGATCGATCCCGAGCGCCCCCCACTGGACCAGGCGGTTGCCGTCGCCACGGGTGAAGAGCTGCGGCTGCTGATGGATGCGCACCTGCCGCAGTTGCATGTAGTGACGCTCGATCCCCCACTGCAGATCTGGGCCGACCGTGAAAAGGCCGGCTTCAGCGCGTGGTACGAGATGTTCCCGCGATCAGCGTCGCCCGACCCCAACCGGCACGGCACACTCGGCGACCTCACCAAACGCCTTCCCTACGTGGCGAGCATGGGATTCGACGTGTTGTACCTGCCGCCGATCCACCCGATCGGACGCACCAAGCGCAAGGGGCGCAACAACGCGATCACATGCGATCCCGGCGATGTCGGCAGCCCGTGGGCGATCGGGGCCGCCGAGGGCGGGCACAAGTCGATCCATCCCGATCTCGGTGACGAGCGTGACTTCGCGGCGTTGATCAAGGAGGCCGAGCGGCTGGACATCGAGATCGCGCTCGACGTCGCGCTGCAGTGCTCACCGGATCATCCGTATGTGCGCGAGCATCCGGAGTGGTTCCGCCATCGTCCCGATGGCTCGATCCAGTACGCCGAGAATCCACCCAAGAAGTACGAAGATATCTATCCGATCGACTTCGAGTGTCAGCAGTGGGAAGCGCTGTGGGCGGAGCTGCGCTCCATCTTCGACCACTGGATCGAGCGCGGCGTGCGCATCTTCCGGGTCGATAACCCGCACACCAAGAGCTTCACCTTCTGGGAATGGCTGGCTGCCGGACTGCGTCGGGATCACCCGGACGTCCTTCTGCTCGCCGAGGCGTTCACGCGCCCGAAGGTCATGCACCGCCTCGCCAAGATTGGTTTCCACCAAAGCTACACCTATTTCACGTGGCGCAACGACGCATGGTCGCTGCAGCAATACATGCACGAACTCACCCAGCAACCGCCGCGGGAGTTCTTCCGGCCGAACTTCTGGTCCAACACGCCGGACATTCTCTCGGAGTACGTGCAGCACGGCGGACGCAGCGGTTCAGTCATTCGTCTGATCCTCGCCGCGACGCTCAGCGCCAATTACGGCATCTATGGCCCGCCCTTCGAGCTTGTCAGGACGGAGCCCCGCCCTGGCAAGGAGGAGTACATCGACAACGAGAAATACGAAGTGCACCACTGGGACCTGACCGAGGAGCACTCGCTGTCCGACTTGATCGCGCTGGTCAACCGTATCCGCCGCGCGAACCCGGCCCTGCAGCAGACCAACAACATCACGTTCCACAACTGCGACAATCCTGCTGTCCTGTGCTTCAGCAAGCAGAGCGACGATGGCGTCAACACGATCCTCTGTGCGGTCAATACCGACCCGCACCACACGCAGTGGGCCAACCTCGACCTCAACATGCCCGCGCTTGGCCTTGACTGGCATGACTCCTTCCAGGCACACGACCTGCTCAGCGGCGCCAGATATGCGTGGCAGGGCCAGTGGAATACGGTGGCGCTGCACCCACACTCCTCACCGGCTCACATCTTGCGGGTCCGGCGTCACGGCAGGACCGAGCACGACTTCGAGTACTTCGTCTAGCGCACTCCGCACAGCCCGACAGTCACATGAACGATTGCAGTACAGAGACCCCCCGGCACAGCCCACCACAGGCGGGTTCACGGCGCACACGATCCAAGCCGGTCACGAATGAGCCGGACTGGTATCGCGATGCCATCATCTACGAGACCCACGTCCGTGCTTTCGTTGACAGCAATGGTGATGGCGTCGGCGACTTCCATGGCCTGACGCAGAGCCTGGACTACCTCAGCGACCTCGGCATCACGGCGATCTGGCTGCTGCCCTTCTACCCGTCTCCGCTACGCGATGACGGCTACGACATCGCCGACTACACATCCGTCAATCCGTCCTATGGCACGATGCGCGATGTGCGACGCTTCATCCGCGAAGCGCACAAGCGTGGCCTCAAGGTCATCACCGAACTCGTTGTGAACCACACCTCGGATCAGCACCCATGGTTCAAGCGTGCTCGCAAGGATCGCCCGGGTGGACGCTGGCGCGACTGGTACGTCTGGAGCGATTCCCCCACAAAGTACGCCGGCACGCGCATCATCTTCCAGGACTTTGAGACGTCCAATTGGACATGGGACTCCGCCGCGCAAGCCTACTACTGGCACCGCTTCTACTCCCATCAGCCCGATCTCAACTTCGACAATTCGCAGGTGCATGACGCCCTGATGCGCGTCATGGACTTCTGGTTCGACGCGGGGGTGGACGGCATGCGGCTCGACGCAGTGCCGTACCTCTACGAGCGCGAGGGCACAAACTGCGAGAACCTCGAAGAGACACATGCCTTCCTGCGCAAGCTGCGTGCCCACGTCGATGAGCATCATCCCGGGCGCATGCTGCTCGCCGAGGCGAACCAGTGGCCGGAAGACGCCATCGCGTACTTCGGCGATGGTGACGAGTGTCACATGTCCTTCCACTTTCCACTGATGCCGCGGCTGTTCATGGCCATCAGGATGGAGGACCGCTTCCCGATCATCGACATCCTCGAGCAGACACCCGATCTCCCAGAGGGGTGCCAGTGGGCCCTCTTCCTGCGCAACCACGATGAGCTCACGCTCGAGATGGTGACGGACGAGGAGCGGGACTACATGTACCGGGCATACGCGCACGATCGGCAGGCCCGCGTCAATCTCGGCATCCGTCGCCGCCTTGCGCCGCTGCTCAACAACGATCGGCGCAAGATCGAGCTCATGAACGGCCTTCTCTTCGCCCTGCCCGGGACACCGGTGCTGTACTACGGCGACGAGATCGGCATGGGCGACAATTACTACCTCGGTGATCGCGATGCTGTGCGCACGCCAATGCAGTGGAGTGGCGATCGCAACGCAGGATTCAGCCGCGCGAATCCACAGAGTCTGTACCTCCCGGTGATCATCGACCCGGAGTATCACTTCGAGACCGTCAACGTCGAGTCGCAGCAGAGCAACGTCTCCTCACTGCTGTGGTGGACCAAGCGTCTGATCGCGCTGCGCAAGCAGCACGATGTCTTTGGTCGTGGCAACATGGAATTTCTCTCACCAGAGAATTCCAAGGTGCTGGCGTTCACGAGATCGAGCGAAGACGAGACCGTGCTGGTCGTCGCCAACCTCTCACGCTTCGTGCAGCATGCCGGGATCGACCTGTCGCAGTACGCCGGCCGGATCCCCGTCGAGATGTTCGGTCGCACGCGCTTTCCGCGCATCCAGAGTGATGACGAGTACGCGCTGACGCTCGGACCGCACGCGTTCTACTGGTTCGTCCTGGAGCACAGCGGTGATGCGCAGTCCGCCGCGACTGGCTCGGAGTTGCAACCGCCACCAGTGGTGGAGATTCGCGAAGCACCGATGGCATGGCTGACGTCGCCCACGGGCCGGAAGTGGCTCAGCCGGCGACTGCGAATCGAACTCCCGCGGCGACGCTGGTTCGGTGGCAAGGCCCGCACCATTCGCTCCCTTGGCATCCATGATGTGATCCAACTGCCCACGGGCGAGTCCCGGACGGAACTCGCCGCGGCGCTGGTCCTCGCATCGATCGAGTACATGGATGGCGATGACGAGTTGTACGCCCTGCCCATGACGATGATCTCCGCGCAGCGGGCCGAACGCCTCTACGGCAGTGAGCAGGATGCCATCTTCGCGCACCTGCATGATCCCGGTCCCGAGCGGACCATGATGCTGTGCGATGGCATGACCGACCCCGCAGTCAGCGAGGCATTCCTGTCGCTCGTCAGCCGTCGGCGCCGCCTGACGGGACAGCGCGGCGAGCTCTCAGCGAGTTCGACGCGTTTGCTGCGATCCCACCGCAGAGAGATTCCTGATCTCACCGCGGCGCTTCTCGGCGCCGAGCAGAGCAATACCTCGGCGGTCTTCGATGATCTGTTCATCATGAAGCTGTTCCGGCGGCTGGACGTCGGCGAGAACCCCGACCTGGAGATCGGGCGCCATCTCACGACACGGGCGGGCTTCGCCAACACACCGCAACTCGCCGGCGCGATTGAGTACGCGCCCAAGCGTGGCGAACCGCTGACGCTTGCCATGCTGCAGGAGTACGTGCCGAACGATGGCGACGCATGGGGCCGCACGCTCGACCAGGTCGAGCGATACTTCGATCGCCTGCTGCAGATGCTTGGTGGCAGTGATGAGGAGCAGTCCCCGCCGTCGGTCCCGGGACTCGTCCATGAACTCGCGCTCACCGAGACACCGGAGGAGATCTGCGATCTGCTCGACATGCAGGTCCTGGACGAAGCCACACTGCTCGGACAGCGAACCGGTGAGATGCACACTGCCCTCGCCGACGCGCATGACGATCAGGCGTTCGAACCCGAGCACTTCACGCAGCTGTATCAGCGCTCGCTGTATCAGTCGATGCGCAACGGTGCCGCACGCTCGATGCGCCTACTCAAGTCGTCGCTGCGATCGCTGGAGGGCCCGGCACGAGAGGAGGCAGAGAGGCTCGTCGGACGCGAGAAGCGGATGATGGATCGCCTGAGGGCCGTCTCGACCGTGCGCCTCGATGTCGTCCGCATCCGGTGCCACGGCGACTATCACCTCGGGCAAGTGCTCTGGACGGGCAAGGACTTCGTGATCATCGACTTCGAAGGCGAGCCGGCTCGGCCACTCAGCGAACGGCGTCTCAAACGCTCACCGCTGTCGGACGTCGCGGGCATGCTGCGGTCCTACCAGTACGCCGGGTACGCCGGCATGCTCAACACCATTGCGCGGGGCGCAATCGGCGCGAGCGACGAAGCTCGCACGCGCTTCGAACCGTGGGTCCGGCTGTGGCAGTCCTGGACAAGCGCAGCTTTCCTCCGCGGCTACCTGAACGCCGCCAATCAAGCCGATGTCCCCTTCCTGCCCGATGATCCGAAGGGCATCGCCGTCATGCTCGACGCGTGGCTCATCAACAAGGCTGCCTACGAAGTGGGCTATGAACTGAACAACCGACCCGACTGGGTCCGAATCCCCCTGCGAGGCATCAACGAGATCCTCGACGGCGGATCACGCTGACCCTGAGGAACAGTGCCATGTCCAGCCAGAAAGTCACAGATGCTCCCGCGCCGCTCCGCATTACGCGCCCCGACGGCTCGCTGATGACCGACGACGACGTCTACCTCTGGCATGAGGGGACGCACTACCGCATGTACGACCGGCTCGGGGCCCACATCGTCGAGCGTGACGGGCAGCGCGGCGTGCACTTCGGCGTCTGGGCGCCCAACGCCGAGTACGTTGCGGTCGTCGGATCATTCAACAACTGGGATAACACCGCGACGCCCCTGAAGGTGCGCGATGGCTCGGGAATCTGGGAGGGCTTCGCGCCGGGTGTCGAGGACGGCGCGACTTACAAGTACCACGTTCGCTCCCGCTTCCACATGTATCGCGCGGACAAGACCGATCCCTTCGGGACGTTTCAGGAGGTCCCGCCGCGCACTGCCTCGATCGTGCACACGCTGAACCACGCGTGGAATGACGACGAGTGGATGCACAGCCGGGCCGCCAATCAGCATCACGAGAAGCCGATCTCGGTGTATGAGCTCCACCTCGGCTCATGGATGCGCTCGCCCGATGCGCCGGACCAGCTCCTGTCGTATCGCGATCTCGCGCCCCGCCTCGCCGACTACGTCCTCGAACGCGGCTACACCCACATCGAACTGCTTCCCATCACCGAGCATCCCTTCTATTACTCGTGGGGCTACCAGGCCACCGGCTACTTCGCCCCGACCAGCCGCTACGGCACACCGGAGGACTTCGCCGCCTTCGTCGATCATCTGCACCAGCGCGGCATTGGTGTCATCCTCGACTGGGTGCCGTCGCACTTTCCGAGTGATGAACATGGGCTCGGCTACTTCGACGGCACGCACCTCTTCGAGCATGCCGATCCGCGTCAGGGCTTCCATCCCGACTGGAAGTCGCTCATCTTCAACTACGGCCGCCACGAGGTGCGCAGCTTCCTGATCAGCAGCGCCATGTTCTGGCTGGATCGCTTCCACATCGACGGCCTGCGTGTCGATGCAGTGGCATCGATGCTCTACCTCGACTACTCACGCAAGGATGGTGAGTGGATCCCCAACCAGCATGGCGGCCGCGAGAATCTCGAAGCCATCGACTTCCTGAAGCAGCTCAACGTCGAGACGCACGGATCCTTCCCCGGGATTCTCACGATCGCCGAGGAATCCACGTCCTGGCCGATGGTCTCACGACCGGTGGAGCAGGGTGGGCTCGGATTCGACTACAAATGGGACATGGGGTGGATGCACGACACGCTCCACTACATGATGCTCGATCCGGTGCATCGCAGGTACCACCACAACGAGTTGACGTTCCGCGGCATGTACCAGTTCTCCGAGAACTTCATGCTGCCGCTGTCTCACGACGAAGTGGTCCATGGCAAGGGCGCACTGCTCGACAACATGCCCGGCGACGACTGGCAGCGATTCGCCAACATGCGCATGCTGCTGGCCAACCAGTGGATGCAGCCTGGCAAGAAGCTGCTGTTCATGGGCATGGACCTGGGCCAGTGGCGGGAGTGGAACGTCGATCACAGCGTGGACTGGCATCTCGGGCAGTACCCGATGCACGCGGGCCTGCAGAATTTGGTGACGCAGCTCAACCGTCTGTACTGCGAGGAGCCAGCTCTGCACGAGTTGGATACCCATCCCTCCGGATTCGAGTGGCTCGAGGCGAACGATGCGGACCAGAGCGTGCTCGTCTTCCTTCGTCGGGGACGCCAGCCGGAACAGGTCGTGCTGGTGGCCGCCAACTACACGCCCGTCCCGCGCCACAGCTATCGCGTCGGACTGCCGCGCCCCGGCGTGTGGCGCGAGCTGCTCAACACAGATGCCTCTGAGTTCGGCGGCAGCGGACAGGGCAATCTCGGCGCCGTCAACGCCGTCCCGATGCCGTGCCACCACTACAAGAACTCCGCCGCCTTGACCATTCCACCGCTCGGCGTCATCGTGCTCAAGTACGATCCACTGGCGCCGGCTCCGGTGGAAGAGTGACTGACGAACGCGGCGACCGACTCAAGGACGAGCAATGAACCGCTACGTGTGCATCCACGGCCATTTCTATCAGCCGCCGCGCGAGAACCCGTGGCTCGAAGCCATCGAGCAGCAGGACTCCGCCCAGCCGTACCACGACTGGAACGAGCGGATCACCGACGAGTGCTACCGCCCCAACGCCCAGGCCCGTCTCATGGACGACGCCGGATGGCTGCAGAGCGTTCAGAACAACTACGCGCGCATGAGCTTCAACTTCGGGCCGACCCTGCTCGACTGGCTCACGCGTCATGCCCCGGACGTGCACGATGCCATCGTCGCTGCCGATGCCGAGAGTATGGAGCGCTTCGGCGGTCACGGCTCGGCCATGGCCCAGACGTACAACCACCTGATCATGCCGCTGGCGACGCCACGAGATCGGCGGACACAGGTCGCGTGGGGTGTACGCGACTTCGAGCACCGCTTCGGCCGTGCACCTGAGGGTATCTGGCTCTCCGAGGCAGCCGCGTGCACCGACACGTTGGAGGCGCTCGCCGAGCATGGCATCCGCTTCACCGTCCTCGCCCCCGGACAGGCCAAGCAATGGCGCGCCTTCGGCGAGCATCACTGGCACGAGACGCAGGGCCACGGCATCGATCCCAGCCGGCCGTACCGCCAGCACCTGCCGTCGGGCAAGCACATCGACATCTTCTTCTACGACGGGCCGATCTCGCAGGCCGTTGCCTTCGAGCATCTGCTCAACTCCGGAGACCACTTCGCGTCACGCATCCTCGATGCGCTCAGTCCGCATCGCGATGGCCCGCAGCTCGCGCACATCGCGACCGACGGTGAGACCTACGGCCATCACCACCGCTTCGGCGAGATGGCGCTGGCCCACGCACTGCAGATCTTCGATCAGAGCGATGTGCAGCTCACAAACTACGCCCAGTACCTCGAGATGCACCCGCCGGAGCACGAGGTCGAGATCCATGACAACTCATCGTGGAGCTGCGTGCACGGCGTCGAGCGCTGGCGGGCGGATTGCGGCTGCAGCAGCGGCATGCATCCAGGCTGGAATCAGCGATGGCGCAAGCCACTTCGTGTGGCTCTCGATTCCCTCGCCGTCCGCCTGAGCACGCTCTTCGAACGGGAGGCGACCAACCTGCTCAAGAGTCCATGGGGCGCACGGGACGCGTACGTCGAGATCATTCTCGACAGGTCCGAGAGCACGATCGACACCTTCCTCGCGCAGCACGGGGCACATCTGCTCAACGCCCGCGAGCGCGTGGCGGCCCTGAGCCTCCTGGAGATGCAGCGCCATGCCATGCTCATGTTCACGAGCTGCGGCTGGTTCTTCGACGATCTCGGTGGCATCGAGACCGTGCAGATCATGCGATACGCCGCGCGTGCGATGCAGCTGGCGTCTTCGTTCACACATGACACGCTCGAAGCAGATTTCCTCGACACGCTGGCCGAGGCGCCCGCCAACGGTGTTCCCCGGCGAAACGGACGGGATATCTGGGAGCAGTACGTCAGGCCCTCGATCATCGACATCGCCAGCGTCGGTGCGCACCACGCAGTCAGCACGCTCTTCGATGGGCACGAAGAAGACGAGACCGTCTACTGCTACGACGCCAAGCGCATCGCCATGGAGCGGTACGACGCCGGGCGGACGCGCTTGTGCATCGGCCGGGCCAAGCTCCGCTCGCAGATCACCCTGGAGCAGGCGGACATCGGATACGCCGTCGTTCATCTCGGCGATCACATCATTCACGGCGGCGCTCTTCCGCTCACCGATGCCGAGTCACACACGCTCACCATCCACTCGCTCATCGAGGCATTCGAGAACGGCGATTTCGGTGCGATCATCCGCATCCTGGAGACGGACTTCGGCACCTCCAGCTACTCACTCAGCTCACTCTTTGCCGACGAGCAGCGCTGGGTCCTCGAGCAGGTTCTCGCGACAACGCTGCAGCACCGGCAGGAGATCTACCAGCAGCTGTACGAGACGCAGGCACCACTGATCCGCTACATCAGCCGCCTCAACATCCCCGCCCCACACGCACTGATCATGCCCGCCGAGTTCGTGATCAACGAACGCCTCCGCGTGTTGCTTCGCAGCGACGAGCCCGAGCCCGACGCGCTGTCCGAACTCATCGGCGAAGCCATGCGACAGTCGATCCGGCTGCACCGCCAGACCCTCATCCGCGACATGCAGGACATGCTTGCCCGTGTGGCAAGCGCCGCCTCCGTCGCACCCGATGCCAATGCCCACCTCGATCGACTGACCCGCCTTGCGCAGGTCAGCGAGCTGCTGCCCTTCGAGATCAACGTCGCGTCAACGCAAAACATCCTCTTCGACATGCTGCAGGGCGAGACCCCCGCGTCGCGCGAGAGCCTCGGCAAGGCATGTGAAGCCTTCCGTGTGCGCATGCACTGACGTCAGCTCGTCCCACCGAAGAGAAGCGTCTGCCCCGGCATGTCCGTCGGTGCAGGCCGAGCGAATGCAGCCGACGACAGCTCCACGGGCTCCGCATGGAGCCCGAATCGCCGGCGATACACCGCGAACATCGCCGCGATCTGCTCGGCCACCGCGCCCATACCGCGCTGCCGAATCCCCGGTGTCGAGTCGTACAGCTCCCCGCCGCGCGTATCGCGTACCTGCGATTCGATCTTCGCCGCCCGCTGGGGGTACTCCCGCGACAGCCAGTCGAGGAACAGCCGCTTTACCTGCCAAGGCAGGCGCAGCATCACATACGCCGCCGCCGACGCACCTGCCCCCGCCGCGGCTTCGAGGATGCGAGGCACTTCCACATCGGTCAGCCCCGGGATCACTGGCGCCACCATCACGCGCACAGGAATGCCTGCGTCCGACAGTTCCCGAATCGCCGCCAGTCGATCGCGCGGCGACGACGCTCGCGGCTCCATCTTCGCCGAAAGCTCCGCATCCAACGTCGTCACGCTCAGCGCGACGTGCGCAGCACCTCGCTCGGCGAGCGAACCGAGCAGATCGATGTCCCGCGTGATCAAACGGTTCTTGGTCACGATCGACACCGGCTGCCCGCACTCTGCCATGACCTCAAGACAGCCGCGCGTGATCTGCAGGGAGCGCTCGATCGGTTGATACGCATCGGTGACGCCGGAGAGGACGATCGGCTCGCCCTCCCACGACGCGCGCGCAAGCTCGCGCCGCAGCAGCGCAGGTGCCTCCATCTTGGCGAAGACCTGCGTCTCGAAGTCCGTGCCGCAGGACAGTCCGAAGGTCTCGTGCGTCGGCCGGGCGTAGCAGTAGATGCACCCGTGCTCGCAGCCGCGGTACGGATTGATCGTCCAGTGGAACTGCAGGTCCGGCACATCGACGCGATTGATCAGCGTCCGCGCATGGTCCTTCAGCACCTGCGTCGGTACCTGGACACCCTCCGGTGACGTCGCCATGACCTCGTCCAGATGCTCCCCCAGCACGCTGAGCGTGACCGGCTCGAACCGGTTCGGCGGGTTGAGCTGCGCCCCCCGCCCCCGCGCCCGCCCCACGCCCAGCCGGTCCGGATGCTCGCCGAAATGATCGGATTGTGTTCGGGATACCATTCCCAAACACTACCCGATCATGCGGGCTGGTCAACCCTCTTCACAGCCGCGAGGCCACCGCATCCGCCACCGTCATCGTCGAATCGCCGCTGCCGCGTCCCTTCACGTCGTACGTCGCCACGGTTCCCTCCTCGATCACCGCCGCCACCGCTCGCTCCAGCCGCTCGGCCTCACCCGCCTCACCCAGCCACTCGAGCATCATCTTCGCAGTGAGGATCATGGCCATCGGATTGACCACGTTCGTGCCGGCGTACTTCGGGGCCGAGCCATGCGTCGGCTCGAAGACCGCGTAGTCGTCACCGATGTTCGCCGCGCACGCAAAGCCGAGTCCACCGACAAGACCAGCGCACAGATCCGACACAATGTCGCCGAACATGTTCTCCGCGACGAGCACGTCGTAGGTCTGCGGATTCTTCACGAGCCACATGCAGATGGCATCGATGTTCGCCTCCCATGCCGCGATGCCCGGGTACTCCGCGGCAACCTCGCGGAAGACGCGCGTCATCAGCCCACCTGTCTCACGAAGCACGTTCGGCTTCTCACACAGCGTCACACTCGCGCGCCCATGCTGCTTCGCGTACGTGAATGCCTGTCGGCAGATCGACTCGCATCCCTGGCGCGACATGATGCGCGTCGAGACGGCGACATTCTCCAATCCAGCGTCCAGCCACCGCGCCATCCGCTCCGGCTGCCCCACCTGCGGGTCCGCCATGGCATCGAAGACGGGTCGCGGCAACGGATGCCACTCCACCCCGCCGTACATCCCCTCCGTGTTCTCACGGAACACGACGAGATCGATGTCATCGCGATGATTCAACGGGTTGCCGGCGTATGCCTTGCAGGGACGGAGATTCGTGTGCAGTCG
>JBCBTA010000058.1:0-11565 GCA_039818905.1 Planctomycetota bacterium | reverse complement strand
CGAGCGACACACCCTTGACACCGCGGGCAAAGGCCAGGGACTCAGAAGCGCGAGACGGGGCTTGGATAGCCCACTGGGCGAATGGCTCGACAACCACATCCAGCTCCGCACCCTCTTCGGGTCGCGTGCAGATCCGGTCCACGAGCGTGCTGGCGAAGATCACGTCGTTTGCAACCCACCGGCGCAGGTCCGCGCTGACTCCGAAGCGATCAGCGACTGCGAGAACTGCACGCCGCAGTACTGGACCGTTGTCTTCGATCAGCTCGCATGGGATCACGACCGGCGCCGCGGCTCCCGGACGTGTCTCGAATCTCGTTGTGAGGACGCGGAGGAGCTTGGCCGGGTAGCTCCGCGGCACAACGTCATCCGGCGCGTCGTCATCCGATGGGCGCAGACCAGCCTCGGTCGTATTGCTGATGATGACCCGCAGGTCCTCCGATCGTGCGACGTCGAGCACGTCGGACCAGTCGCGGTCCGCCGCCACGGCACGAGCGATGCTGCCGACGGTCCGTTGATCCCGCACCGGTTCGCCATTGGCAAGACCACGGACCATAACGCCATAGCGACACGCCGCGGCCTCGAGCGCATCGGCACGGCCGGCTCCGGTGGACTGCACAGCCATGATCCTCCCGTCCCACGGATTGGTGGGATCCAACAGCGCACGATCGATGATCTCACAGCAAAGACCGCGAAGCAGGACACCCGTTCCAAACTGGAGGACGCGGATCGGCTGATGCTCAGTCATGGTGCAACACGTTCGTACGGGATCGTCTTCAGGGCCTTGCCACGAAAGAGCTCGTCCACTTCGCGCTTGATGAGGGGTTCGGTGATGGCCTGCCCCAGTCGAACGAGCGCGCAGAGGTGGTCACTCAGGACCTTTGTGAGCACTTCACGTGTGTGCGACCACTTGTAGATGAGCTGCTCGAGTACACGTGCATCGGAATGCTGCGGAATGAACGAATTGCCAAGTAGCTCAAGCCGCAGACGGGTCATGTCCTCGATGCTGGTTCGAGTGTTGAGGAACCACCAGCATCCGAATGGAACCATGTGGGCGAATTTCCGCGCGACGACGCACAACGCATGCTGATCCTCACGGGCAAGCATAGTGACAAGCAGCCGCACACCCGATCCCTGCGTTCGTGCGCACAGGTCTTCCAGTGGACGCAGGTCGCTCGGACCGGAGCCGTCGCCGGCGGAGGCGAGATCCGGATTGACGCCGCGGCGCACGCCGATCATCAAGGCCAGGGGCACGCCGTGCTCCTCGAGGGCGGGAAGAATGCCTTCCCGAAGGATGTGGTCTGCGCGGCCGCCCGGGGTCACACCGCCGACGTCGAGCGAAGGCAGACTGGCGGCGACGTACACCGCTGACGTGCGCGCCACCCAATCGGAGACGAACCGGCGTGCAGATGTGAGTTCATCCGAGTCGTCGTACCCACGCTCTTGCAGGTGCTTGCGCGCCCCCTCGGGATCGCAGAGCAGTCGATCCACCCGGACGACCGGCGCGAATCGAAGGTCGCCTGCAAGGGCGTCATCCTCGAACCACGCCGCGTGCTCGATGGGATCAAAGACCTCGTTGGTCATGGTGATGCGCTCCACGCCGGCAAGCCGCATCACGGCGTCTACGTGGTCATCCAGTTCGCGCTGCGCGAACCAGTCGCGGATGGGGGCGAGCGAATCCGTCTCCGGATCGATCCCGAGTTGCGTCAGCGTCGTGATCACGCCTCGGCAGGACTCCGAGAGCGGCGCCCGCTCACGGAATAGGGTGCGCCAGGTCAACTCCGCGCGCTCGCGCCTGGGCATGCTGAGGAAGGCAGTCGGCGACATCGCGCCACCGAGAGACCGGAGCACCTCAGCCTGCAGGTAGTGATAGTCGAGCAGCGCATCGATGCCCCAGAGGAGGAACCTGCCATCGTGATGATTGAATCGAGGCGGGAAGAGATGCGTATGGATATCGATGACGGAACACGAACCGACCAGGCGTTCGGTCGCCGCCTTCACCTCTTCCTCAGTGAGCGCTCGATACTTCACTGTGCTCACACTCCTCCATTTCGCCACCACTCCGACGGCTTCCGGTATTGTGCATGACGACTTCGAATTCTCAAGCAACTGCGGGGCTTGATCATCAGTCTTTTCCAACAGGCAGTGCGCTGATCATGACACTTCGAGATGCAGATCTTCCACACGCGTCGGCCGGCGAGCGCGACCCAAGCCCCCACGATGCTCCGCGCGGCGCCGCGGCCTTCGCCTGGTTTGCGCACCGTGCCGAGTCGCTGCTGCAACCGCTCACGGTGCGCATGCAGGAGGGACGGTCTGCTTTCGACCTCGTCGGGCGCGTCAGTTCGCATGGCGTCGTCGCGGATCGGCTCGAGGCGTTCGCCCGACCGGCGCTGCTCGCGTCACTCTGGTTGCAGTCGCTGCGGCGGCAGGACACCCGACGCGAACCCGTTGACATCAGGGTTGATCCTGATCGCATCGCCTCATGGCTCCGCACCGCGATCCGTCTGGGAACCGACCCTGCCAGCCCAGAGTACTGGGGCTCCCTCACAAACTACCACCAGCACGCCGTGGAGATGGCCATTCTCGCGATGGCGATCGAGGAAGCTGACGCCGACCTGTGGGCTCCACTCGACGCCTCGACCCACAAGGCGCTGGCGACGTGGCTTGGACAGATCCGCGGCCACGCCGGCCATGCCAACAACCACTGGTTCTTCGACGTCCTCGTCCTGGAGTTCCTCCGCGCACGGGGCATGGGGGCACGTGGCGATGACATGCTGATCGCAGGGATGATGGACGAACTCGAGTGCATGTACCGCGGCGGTGGCTGGTTCATCGACGGGTGCAACGAGACGTACGACCATTACAACGCGTTCTCATTCCACACCTACGGCCTCTTCTGGGCGCGTCGATATGGCCAGCGCGACCCGTCACGCCGTGAGCGGTGGCTCTCGATGACACACGCGTTCGTCGAGTCCTACGCAACGCTGTTTGCTGCATCGGGCGAGCACGTACCGATCGGTCGATCGCTGACCTACCGGTTCAACGCCGCCAGTGTCTTTCCGCTCGCGGCGGCGTTGGGTGTCGGGAACGTTCCGGCGGGAGAGCTGCGCCGCCTGACCCGTCAGAGCATCGCGTTTTTCGACGGAGCTGCCAACGAGCGTGCGCCCATGCCGCTCGGCTGGACAGATCGGTTTGAGACCTTCGTGGAGCCGTACTCCTGTGAAGCCTCGCCCTACTGGGCATCCAAGGCGTTCTTCGCGTTGACGCTTGATCCATCCGATCCGTTCTTCGAGGACGAGGAGCGACCCGTCCCGAGCGAACGTGGCGAGAGCACGACCGTCATCGCCCCGCCGGGCTGGGTCGTGCGGCAGCGCGATGGTGACGCCGAGATCGTTGGTGCGGGCGTGCGCTGCGCACCCTCTGCCGCATCGAGATTCGGTCCGTGGAAGTGGGGTCGGCTGAGTGTGCGCACCGGCGTGGGCTGGCTCGTTCCCGAGGATGGCGAGGAGTACCCCGCCGATGCATCGCTCACCGCGAGCGGCCCTGGGCTGCAACGGTGGTTTGGCCGCCAGGTCTCGTATCCGATCGCGCTCACCGAAGATCACGCCGCGTGCGTCTACGGCCTCGGAAGCGCAGAGGCAGAATTTCACATCAACGTGCGCACGTCGATGTGGTGGAAGGCCGGTTGGATCCTCGCCGTGCATCATGTCAAATGCTGGCAGCCGAGCATGCTGCGCCACGGCGGGTTTGCCCTTCCGTGGATCGCTGGGACGACGAGCATGGAGCAGACCGAGGCATCGGTCCGCGTCTCGTCTCCAGAACTGCACAGCTGCCTTCAAATCGTCGCGGGGTTCGACCACATCGACATCGATCGCCGCGAGCCCGGCCAGGCGAGACGCCATCTGACGAGCGACGATCATGCCCTCGCGATCGCACGCATGGGTGGCGTACAGCGGCCCATCGAAGGTGAGCACACCTGCGCTGTGCTCTTCGGCACGATGCGTGATGAGGCGGAGGCCGCCGCGTGGGCAATCGAGACGACCGCGGATGGCTGGGACCTGCATCACCCAACCCTTGGAGCGTGGAGCGTGTCAACGGACACACAGTGACCCGGGATCTGCTGTTGGGTCAGTTGGTAGGTCTGTCAGAGCATTGAGAGATCAGGTGGCCGTGGACTCAGCCGCGGCCCGTGCTTTGCGATCCTTGGACCGACCGGCAAGCCAGAGCAGCGACCCGGCGAGCGCGACGAAGCCACCCACGAAGACGATGGCCAGTCTGCCGCCGAGGCCGTTCCCCGGAACCAACAGGAGCAGGCAGATTCCCGCACCGAGCGTCGTGGCGAAGGTGCCGATGACCTTCATCTGGGCAGCATCGTTGTCGTCGCCGATCTCCTTCTGGAAGTCGATGGGCGTGTGCATGCGGGTGAAGAACTCCTCGACGTTGGCCCTGTAGCTGCTGGATGCGAACCGCCAGAAAGGGATGGTGACGCAGAAGGCGGTGATGCCCGTCCCGAGGATCACGAAGACCTTGCGGTGGTAGGGCCAGCGATATTCGAACCACGGCGCAATCTGTTCAGGAAGGCGTGCGGCGAAGTCGGCAAGCGCGCCGGTCGAGGCCAGCAGGGCCGTACCGGAAGGAACCATCGCCGCGAGAACCGCGAAGACTGCGGCCCACCACGGGGCGTGACGCACGAACAGTGCCAGCGCAAGCGGGATGGCCATCGGCAGTGAGACCAGGGCACCAATGTCGAGCATCGCCTCGAAGACGCCACGGTTGGCAGTCGAACTGCTGCTCGCGCTGGACTGCAACAAGGCGAGCCCGATGATGATGATGCCCAGCACGAAGGACGTGACCTGCCCGAGGATGAACGAGAGCGTCTCGCCGGGTTCGCGCCGTCCGAAGAGCCGGGCAATCGCCGGGTAGATGTCGCGCGTGAAGACGGCGGCGTTCTTGTTTAGGCCTGAGTCCATCGAGCTCATGGTGGCGCTGAGCATGGCGACGATCATCAGCCCGATGAGGCCCATGGGCAGCACGTTCATCCCGGCAACCGCGTACGCAGACTCCTCGGGCTTGGACATCTCCATTGCCATGACCTGTTCCGGCCAGAGCAGTCGGCTGACGATGGGCGGGATGAACCAAAAGGCCATACCACCGAGCATGAGGCCGCCGGCGAGCAGCGCAGCAAAGCGTGCTTCCCGGCCATCCTTGACGCCGAAGTACTTCTGCGCAACGTCGATCGTGCTGAAGGTCACAACCTTGTAGATGAGCGTCGCGATGCAGAAGAGCCACGTGTACTTCCAGAAGTCCGACGCCGTCGGATCGTCAACGAGCGAGCCCGGTTCGTTGACGATTGCGAAGTCCTCGGCGAGCCCGGCTTCGCGAATGCCCTGGAACAGCCCGCTGATGCCCCCCACTTCCATCAGGCAGAGGAAGGCCACAAGCAACGTCAACGGGACGAGCACGAGGCTCTGCAGCACATCCGTCGCCATGACTGCCCAACTCCCACCGCTCACCGAGTAGATCAGCACGACCGTTCCGATGAAGGCGATGACGAGTTGGACCTCGGTGAGGTTGAGTGACTCCGCGAGCGCGGTCCAGTCGAAGACCGTTGCAATGAAGACCGAAAGCGACCACAGCCAGACGGACGCGTACAGCAGCCCGAGCACCGCATACATCCAGGCATAGACCTGCTGCGTGGACGCGCCGAAGCGCAGCCGGATCATCTCCGGTGCGGTGACAGACCGCAGCTGCCGGAACCAGGGAGCAAGCCAGATCGCATGCACCGTGAAGGCGAGGACGTTGGCGAAGAAGATGACGAGGATGGACCACCCGGACTCATAGGCCGAACCGGCAGCGCCAGTAAACGTCCACGCGCTGAAGACGCTCATGAACGTACTGGCACCGACCAACCACCAGGTGCCCTTGCAGCCAACGCGGAAGTAGTCGCTGACGTTGCTGTTGAAGCGCCGGAAGACGACGCCGATCGCGACGAGGAACAGCAGGTATCCAATGATGACGACGTATTCGATCACGCTCGTACCTCGGGGCTCTGAGAGACCGAACCCGGTCGCCTGGACCACCACAGGGTGGCCATGCGCTTACGACGCAACGGACGCACCGCTACTTCCGATCAAGACGAAGCTGGAAGGGTGACGCGGGAAGAGCCGCGGCATTCACGAGATTAACGTCTGGGTTGTCCGCCCACGCGTAGCGCACGAGTGCCGGCTCGGTCACCGCATCAGACGAGACGACCAGGGTCGGGCCATCGATGCGAGCCTGGGCTTCGTGGAGAACGCCGTCGGCTCCCGCCAGTGCGAACCCTCGGACATCACGTCCATCGGTTGTGCGCAGTCCGTCGGCATCATCGAGATAGATGCGCACGCGGGCGCCATCGGGCTTGGCACCGGTGGGCGTCGGTCCCATGCGTACGTCGTGGGACTTCCCGTAGACATCGATCAGCGCGCAGCGAGCCAGACGCTCTGCGACGGGGAGCTTGTTTCCCGGATGGATGTCGGCGGGATCGCCGACGTCGATGGTGATCGCCATGCCCGTCTCAGGCACGCGGCTGAGTGTGCGGCGCTGGACATCACGCAACTCGGCCCAGTTGCTGTTGCCGGTGATATCCGAGTTCTTGCGGTAGTTGGGAAGCTGGACGAAGTAGAACGGCATGCCGTCGGCCCGATCGCCTCGGGCATTGGCCCACACCTCACGCCACGCGGTGATCATCGCAGGGAACATCTCGGCGTACATGGTGTGCCCGCCGGAGTTGGACTCGCCCTGGTACCAGATGAAGCCGGAGACGCCGTACTTTCGGATCGGGTGGATCATGGCGTTGTAGAGAACGGCCGGGCCCCGGAACGGACGGCCAATGGGCACGGCATAGGCGCCCGGCCGCGGGAAGCCGCCGTGATCTCGAGCGTTGAAGCCGACCTGGTAGCGCCACGCGCCTTCAAGAGGGATCGCCTCGTCGGCCACGCGCAACTCGAACGCCCTGCCGTCCGGCGTCACGCCACCTGCACTGCGCACGTCCATCAGGCGGATGACGATGACATTCTCTCCAGCACGAAGGACGTCGGCAGGGATGTCATACGCGCGCTCGATGCGGTGACCGACGCCGTCATGCACGAGGGTGTCGCCGACCACCGTGCCGTTCACGATGGTGACGTCGTAGTCGTCGATGCGTCCGAGATGCAGCGTGGCGGGACGGCCACGCAGCTGGGGATCAAGCGTCACGGTCCGCCGCAGCCAGACGATGCCGTCGAGTGCTCCAACCTTCGCGTCCACGTACCCCGGCAACTGGACCGTGTCCCACTCGATGTCATCGAACTCGGGATCGTCCCACCCGAGGCGAAGACCCTGATCCATGGCAAAGGCCTTGTCATGGAAGGCAATGTGCTTCTGTTCCGCGGCAGCAAGCAGACGCTGCGCCTCGGCCTCGGGCAGGCGATAGTCGGCAAGGCTGTCGAGCGTCTTGCGAAAAGCCACCGGGTTCGCCTCGATGGCCGTCAGCGGCGTCCATGCCTCCAGCGGTGTGCCACCCCATGTGCTCTCGATCATGCCGATGGTGACGCCCGTCTCCTCACTGAGGATGCGCCCGAAGTGGTAGCCCACCGCGGAAAATCTCGCCGCCCGAGGACCATCGCACTGTCGCCATCCGAGTGTCTGGACGGTCTCGAGCCGCTCGTGATCCCAGGCCCGCTGGACCTGGAACAGACGCAGGTTCGGATTCTCGGCCGTTGCGATGAACTCCGCGCCGCGATCGGTCCGGTCGAGTCGCCAGCCCATGTTGGACTGTCCGGAGCAGATCCAGACATCGCCGAGCATGACATTGCCGAAGCGCAGCTGCTCTTCACCCGCATCAACGACCATGCGGTACGGACCGCCCGCCGTCATCGCATCCAGCCGCGCGGTCCAGCTGCCGTCATCAGCCGCGCGGCAGGTCGCGGAAGCGTCGTTGAGCGAAACCGTGACCGACTGCCCCGGCGCTGCGCTCCCCCAGACAAGGATGGGCCGATCGCGCTGGAGCACCATGTGGTTGCCGAAGAATGGTGCGACGACAAGCTCCGCTCGTGCGCACGCGCACAGGAGCAGAGTTGCAAGCAGGCATGTGTGCAGTTTCATTGGTGACCTCTGGTGTCGTCAGGGACAGCCGGCATCAACGAGATTCAGGTAGATCGCCAGGTCGATGTAATCAACGATCCCGTTGCCATCCAGATCGGCGGCGGGATCAGCGCTTTGAATGAGCGCGACGAAGGGCGCCACGTCATCCGTCCCCGTGACCTGACCGTCATTGTTCTGGTCTGCCTCACAGCACTGATACATGGCGGGCGGGTTGGCGACGATGTTCGTCGCGGCAGAGTCATTGCGGATGCGGAACTCGAGGCGATCCCAGCTCTCGGGATATCGCACTTCCCCGAGCAGCGGGACGTTCTGCAGCGCTGCCACCGCCTGGAAGGATGTCTCACCCCGGGACAGATTCATGAAGAACAGTGAGGCCGCGCCTTCACCGGCGTTGGCCGTGAAGTCGATGCGAAGCTCAAGCCGCACCCACTCACCGCGGGTGTACCAGCCGGACGGGATCGAAGCAGTCTCCTGCAGAACTCCACTGAACTGACCACCACGAATCTGGAACTGGCTCGAGGACATGCCGAACTGGATGCCCTCATCCCCGGTGGTGTTGTTCAGAATCAGATAGACGTTGCCACTCGGGCCGCCGGCTGCACCGGCCCTCAGATCAAAGCTGATCACGGCGTTGCCATCTTCGTGGTCATGGGGCGTGTACGCGAAGGACGCGTCATTCTGTCGAGAGATGACACTGTCGCGTCCATCGGTGCTCACGGCAGCCAGCATCGGACCGCCCGGATAGGTGCTTTCAGTCTGCAGGCGCACGTTGAGGCCGTCGGTCTCCGTGAAATCACGGATGTAGACCCAGCCGTCCTGCCCGATGAGCCCGTCGCCCACGGTGCCGCCGAAGTCGAAGGCGTAGGCGGTGTCATCGACACACTCCGAACAGCACCCCGTCGGCGTGACATCGGGGATCGGATTGCCCAGCCGCAGCGCCAGCTGTGCCTCGTAGAGGTTGGGTGGATTGGGCGCAAGAGCGTTGATGCCGGAACTCTCGACGATCGCCTGGGAGTCACCGGCATCGAAGTTGATCGACTGTGTCGGCTCAGCGCACTGAAGACCCACGAGTGCGCCCATGGGCATGATATCAGGCTGGCCGATCAGCCGGCTGCCCGTGCGCATGGACTTGACGTTCCAGATCGCATGCCGCGCGCCCATGGCCGGGCCTGACTCCTGAGCGCCGCCGGCATCGCCGTCATTCACGATGGAGATCTCGGTGAAGACATTGGCGTAGGGAAGTCGCTTGTGGAAGTCGAAGGTGCCATGGTCCATCGCACCGTTGCTGTAGACATTGTTGACGCAGAACGCACCGACGTGCAGGCCATGGTTGGGCCACGACTTGATATCGAAGTCTTCGATGAGGCAGTCATTGGAGTTGGCGATGAAGAACGCGTGATGGTGCTTGATGCGATCGGGCCCGGTGGAGTCGGTCATGATGTCGCGCAACGTGATGTTCTTGGAGTAGTTCATCATGATGGCATGACCACCCGGATCGATGATGTCGATGTCGTAGGCGAAGCCGTTGATGGTGTCGGTAAACGCGATGCCGTTGTATCCCGGCTCCTTGCCGTGATTCGCCGCACGAGTCCACTCGTAGCTGCGCAGAAAGGCAATGGAGAGCTGTGACACGCCCACGTTGTAGCGCAGCGTGCCGGGGATGCGGACCTCGGGATCCCAAGCGGACCTCAGGTCGAAGCGCAGCGGCTCGGCCAGCGTCAGCTGACTGCCATTGACGGACTCGACGGTGTGGTACACCCGCCACGAGGAACGGTCCGACGGCATGATGTCGAGATCACAGCACGGCTCGAAGGTGTAGTTGTGGGCCCACACGCCGTCGCCAAAGAGATGCCGCAGCGTGCTTTCATCGTCATCGTTGTCGATCTCGACCACGATGACGTCGCCGGGGCTGATGCCGCTGGTGCTGCTGACGACGATGGTACGATCACCAAGATCCGCCGGAAGCACGATGTTGCGTGTCGATGAGAGTTGGTAGCCGTCGCCGGTGCTGGAGATCGTCGGCACGCCGGTGAAGTATGGGTTGCGCGTCTCATCGGTGAACCAGATCATGCCGCCCGCGAAGGACCAGATGCTGTCCCCGGGATCCTGGCCGGGATAGACCGCGTAGCTCGACTGCAGTGACTCGGTGAACAGCAGCGTCACGAGATCGCGATCGAAGCCGCGGAGATGGATGTTGTCGGCGTGGATCAGCAGCGGACCGGAGAGCCGGTAGGTGCCCGGCGGGAAGAAGACCGTGACGCCGTTGGGCTGCTCGGTGTTGCGACTCTCGGCTTCGTCGATTGCCGCGCGCACGGCCGCGGTGTCATCGGTGACACCATCCCCGACTGCGCCGAAGTTGGTCACGGCGAGCAGCAGCGTGCCGGCGCCGTCCGGAAGCGGGACCGCGCCTCCGCCAAAGCCCGCGTAACTGACGTTGGGGATGTTCGGATGACCATCGGGATCCAGCACGTAGCTGTTCCACGCATCCGCGAACTGCGGCTGCGCATTCACCGCAGACGCAAGTCCTGTGAGAGCAGCAACGATGCATGTCATGTGCCGACGCATGGACGACTCCCTCGGAAGACCACTTACCAGTTCCACATGGCTCCATCTTCGAGCCTGTTGACGGGCAGGTAGGCGCGCGAATACGGGTGCTTGGCCGCTTCCTGCTCGTCATATTCGACACCAAGCCCCGGCTTCTCCGGCGGATTCACCAATCCGTCCTTGAATGAGAACTCTGCCCCGAATATCGCCATCACCTGATCGGAATGCACCATGTACTCCTGAATCCCGAAGTTGGGAGCCCACAGGCCGAAGTGCAGGCACGCAGACATCGCCACGGGGGAGATGTCAGTCGGGCCGTGACACCCAGTCCGCACCTGATACACCTCGCCGAGCGCCGCGATCTTCCGCATCGCCGTCAGGCCGCCGGAGTGACTGACGGTCATGCGGATGTAGTCGATCAGCTGCTCGGTGATCAGCGTGGTGCAGTCGTGAATGCTGTTGAACACCTCACCGATCGCGATGGGTGTCGTCGTGTGCTGGCGGATGATGCGCAGCCCTTCCTGGTTCTCACCAGGCGTGGGGTCCTCCAGCCAGAAGAGACCGCAGTGTTCGACGCGCTTGCCGAGTTCGGCCGCTTCCAGCGGCGTGAGGCGATGGTGCACATCGTGCAGCAGTTCGAGATCCGGGCCGAGTCGTTCGCGGGCCTTCTCCAGCAGCTTCGGCGCGAAGTTCATGTACTTGCGCGTGTTCCAGGCATGCTCGGGCGGGAGCGTTCTCTCCGCAGGCTCGTAGAAGTACTGCCCGCGGCCCACGCCGTAGATCGAGGCGATGCCGGGGATCCCCGACTGCACACGAATCGCGCGGTAGCCCTTCTCCTTGTATTCCGACACCGCATCCAATGCCTCTTCGAGTTCCAGCCCCGACGCGTGGCCATACACCAGG